>JBDTAA010000042.1:0-15499 GCA_039924805.1 Cryobacterium sp. | reverse complement strand
ACGAGACAGAGCTCCGGTTCAACGAACGGGCGCAACTCAACGGCGGTCGCGTCCTGGCCGAGGGCCCGCGCGGCCCCGCGGAGCAAACCGAGGTGCACGGCGCAGACGACTTCAGGGTTCTGCCGCGCCTCCTCGCGGAACGGGCAGGCGCGCAGCTCGATGCCGTGGGCAGCGGGCTCTCCGACCGGCTCCCGCTCGGCGCTCGGTGACGGGTCGAACCCGAGCCGGTCGAGAACCCGCACCAGCGGCGCCACCGCGCCGTCTGTCTGCGCGCGCAGCTCGCTCTCGTATTCCGTCGACCATCGTTCGCCGGCACGCACCGCCCTGGCGCTGCCCCCGTCGGAGTCTTCGGCGAAGGCGCCCGCGAGCGTCTGGTTCAGTTCGCGCTGGGCCTGCCCAGCCCGGGCGGCCGGGCTGGCGACAAAGAGGATGCGGGGTCGACCGCGTTGCCCGGCTCGTTCGGTGAGACGACGGATCAGCCCCGCCTGCTCGAGCTGCTCGAGGTGGAATCGGGCGGTGGTCACGTGCAGCCCGATGCCTGCCGCCACGGCGGCCGCATCGAGGGGATGCTCGGAGTCCCCGAGCAACTCCAACACCCGCCGCCGCGGGTCGGAGGCGAGGGCGGCGTGCCGGCCGTCGGCGTGCTCCTGCGTGGCCATGCTTTTAGGGTAACATCGTGCGGTTAAATCGCGCAGACGCCCGGGAAGTACGATAAGAAGCCATGCTCCCCGTCGCCATCACCTTCCCCGCCGAACTGCCGGTCAGCCAGCGACGCGATGACATTGCGAGCGCCATCCGAGACAACCAGGTCGTCATCCTCGCGGGCGCCACCGGCTCCGGCAAGACCACCCAGCTGCCGAAGATCTGCCTCGAGCTCGGCCGCACCAGCATCGGCCACACCCAGCCGCGGCGCCTCGCCGCCCGTACGATCGCGGAGCGCATCGCCGAGGAACTCGGCCAGGAGGTCGGCCAGACCGTGGGCTACCAGGTGCGGTTCACCGACCGGGTCGGCGCCGACACCCGCATCAAGCTGATGACCGACGGCATCCTGCTCAATGAGATGCACCGCGACCGGATGCTGCGCAAGTACGACACGATCATCATCGACGAGGCGCACGAGCGCAGCCTCAACATCGACTTCCTGCTCGGCTACCTCCGGCAGCTGCTGCCCCAGCGCCCCGACCTCAAGCTCATCATCACCTCCGCGACGATCGACCCGCAGAGCTTCGCCAAGCATTTCGCCTCCGCCGACGGCACGCCGGCGCCGATCATCGAGGTGTCCGGCCGCACCTACCCGGTGGAGATCCGCTACCGCCCGCTCGTCGCAGAGGTCATGGCGGAGGACGACACGACGGATGCCGCGCCCGCCGTCGACCGCGACTACATCGAGGGCATCTCCGCCGCGCTCGACGAACTCGAGCGGGAGTCGACCGGCGACGTGCTCGTGTTCCTCAGCGGTGAGACCGAGATCCGCGACGCCGCCGACGCACTTCAGGGAAAGTTCGCCTCGAGCGGCCGCACCAGCCCGACCGAGATCCTCCCCCTCTACGGCCGGCTCTCCTCCGCGGACCAGCACCGCGTGTTCCAGCCCTCGGCCGTGGCCGGGGTGCGCCGCCGGATCGTGCTCGCCACGAACGTAGCCGAGACCAGCCTCACCGTGCCCGGCATCAAGTACGTCATCGACGCCGGAACCGCCCGAATCAGCCGGTACAGCGTGCGCTCCAAGGTGCAGCGGCTGCCGATCGAGGCGATCTCGCAGGCATCCGCGAATCAGCGCTCAGGCCGAAGCGGCCGCACCAGTGACGGCATCGCGATCCGGCTCTACTCGGAGGAGGACTTCACCCGCCGCCCCGAGTACATGGAACCGGAGATCCTGCGCACCAACCTGGCCGCGGTCATCCTGCAGATGATCTCGCTCGGCCTCGGCGACATCGCCGCGTTCCCGTTCCTCACCCCGCCCGACTCCCGCGGTATCAAGGACGGGCTCGATCTCCTGGCCGAACTCGGCGCGGTCGCCCCCGGCACCACCGGGGCCGGCGGTGCGAAACTCACCAGGATCGGCCAGCAGCTGGCGAAGCTGCCCATCGACCCGCGCTTCGGCCGGATGGTGATCGAGTCGAAGGCCCAGGGCACCAGCCGCGAGGTGATGGCGATCGTGGCCGGGCTGACCATTCAGGATCCGCGCGAGCGGCCGCTGGAGCGCCGCGCCCAGGCCGACCAGCAGCATGCCCGCTTCGCCGACCAGACAAGCGACTTCGTCGGCCTGCTCAACCTGTGGAACTACCTCGAGACACAGCAGAAAGAGCTGGGCTCGAGCGCCTTCCGGCGCCTGTGCAAGACCGAGTACCTCAATTATCTGCGGGTGCGGGAGTGGCAGGACGTCTACCGGCAGCTCCGTCAGCTCGCCAAGCCCCTCGGGCTGGAGATCGGTGAGCCGAAGGCCAACCCCGACGGAATCCACCGGTCGCTGCTCGCCGGCCTGCTCTCCCACATCGGGCTGAAGGACACCGCGAAAAAGGATTACGTCGGCGCCAGGCAACAGCGTTTCGTGCTCTTCCCCGGCTCCGCCCTGGCGAAGAAGCAGCCAAACGCCGTGATGAGCGCCGAGCTTGTCGAAACCAGCCGCCTGTTCGCCCGGATGAACGCCGTCGTCGACCCGGCCTGGGCCGAGGCACTGGCCGGGGACCTCTGCAAGCGCAGCTACTCCGAACCGCACTGGGAGAAGAAGCAGGGGGCGGCCGTCGTCTACGAGCGGGTCACCCTCTACGGGGTGCCGATCGTCGCCAGGCGACGCGTGCAGTTCTCCCGCGTCGACCCGGCCTACGCCCGCGAACTGTTCATCCGGCACGCGCTGGTGGAGGGCGAGTGGGATCTCGACCGGGCGGACAACCGCGTGGACACCGGCCGCGGCGCCGGGCAGCGCCGGCCCGCCATCGACGGGGGCATGTGGGCGTTCGACCTGGCGAACAAGAAGCTGCGCGCAGAACTGGCCGAGCTCGAGGAACGCACCCGGCGCCGCGACATCCTCTTCGACGACGAGGCCATCTTCGAGTTCTACCAGCGACGCATTCCCGCCGACGTTCATTCGACCCGCTCGTTTGAGAGCTGGTGGCGCACGCAAAGGCGTGAGACGCCGGACCTGCTCACGATGACGGCGGATGCACTCGTCGCGGAGGACACGCCAGAGGTCGACGAGTCGCTCTTCCCACCCACCTGGCAGCAGGGCGACCAGCGCTACGCGCTCAACTACCGCTTCGAACCGGGCGCCGACGACGACGGCGTGACCGTGCGGGTGCCACTCGCGCTGCTGGCACGGATGTCCCCGGCCGGCTTCGACTGGCAGGTGCCTGGGCTTCGGGCCGAACTGGTCACCGCGCTGATCAAGTCGCTGCCGAAGGCGATCCGCCGCAACGTCGTGCCCGCCGCCGACTGGGCGACGCGGCTGCTCGCCGAGCTGCCGGAAGAACCCGGAGTGGTGTCGACGGTGTCGACCGGCTCCGCCGTCGACGAGACCCCGTTCGCTGCGACGCTCGCCGCGCTCATCCAGAGGCTCACCTACGTGCCCGTCACCCGGGCCGACTTCGAGCTGGGCCGGGTACCCGCGCACCTGAGGATGACGTTCTCCGTGGCCGACGAGCGCGGCCGCGCGGTGGCGGTCGGCAAGGACCTGGGGGAACTGCAGCGACGCCTCGGCAGCCGGGTTCGCGAGAGTGTCGCCGCGGCGTCCGCCGCCACCCCGAACGCCATCGAACGCGGCGGCCTGACCACCTGGGACTTCGACGAACTCCCCCGGTTCCTCGACACCAAGCAGGGCGAGAACACCATCCGCGGCTACCCGACGCTGGTCGACGAGGGCAGCTCTGTCGCGATCCGGATGATGAGCACCGAGGCCGAGCAGGCCCGTCACCTGCCGGCCGGCGTGCGCCGTCTGCTGCTCCTGGCCACCCCGTCACCGGCCGCCTACGTGCAGCAGCACCTCACCGGGGCCGAGAAACTCAGCCTCGCCACCAGCCCGTACCGCAGCACTGCGGCGCTCTTCGAGGACTGCCTCGCGGCCTCCGTCGACGACGTGCTGTTTCGGGTGAAGCCCGGCGGGCAGGTCTTCATGAAGGCCGAGTTCGACACCATCCGCGACCGCGTCTCCGGCGTGGTGATGGATTCGATGTTTGAAACCGTCGGCCTGGTCGCCCGCGTCCTCGCCGCCAGTCGGACGGCCGACAAGCTGCTCAAGGCATCCACCAGCATGGCGCTGCTCCCCGCGCTCAGCGACGCCCGCCAGCAGCTCGATGGTCTCGTCTACCCCGGCTTCGTCAGTGCGACCGGCCTGGCCCAGCTGCGGCACCTGCCGCGCTACCTCGCCGGCATCACCGCCCGCACCCCCAAGCTGGTCGACAACCCCAACCGGGACCGGGTCTGGATGAACGAGGTGCAGGCGGCCACCGCGAAATTCACGGATGCCGGCGGCGCAATTCCGCTGCCGCCCACCGCTCCGGCGAACCTGGTGCGGGTGCGCTGGATGATCGAGGAGCTGCGAATCAGCCTCTTCGCCCAGGAACTGCGGGCCGCCGAATCCGTGTCGCTGCAGCGAATCCAGAAGGTACTCGCCGGCTGACCTCGCCGGCCCCCGGATGCCCCCGGATGCCCCGCGAAACGCAGTTGTGCACGCTAAAACACGCTCAGAACGTGCACAACTGCGGGTTCGCGGGGCCGGACCGGGTTAGAGCACCTTCGAGAGGAACGCCTGGGTGCGCGCGTGCTGCGGGTTGGTCAGGACCTGCTCCGGGTCGCCGGCCTCGACGACAACGCCGCCGTCCATGAACACGAGCGAGTCGGCGACTTCCTTCGCGAAACCCATCTCGTGGGTAACCACGATCATGGTCATGCCCGACTTCGCCAGACCCTTCATCACGTCGAGGACCTCGCCAACAAGCTCGGGGTCGAGCGCGCTGGTCGGCTCGTCGAAGAGCATCAGCTTGGGCTCCATCGCCAGCGCCCTGGCGATGGCGACCCGCTGCTGCTGCCCACCCGACAGGTGCGCCGGGTAGTAATCGGCGCGTTCTGCCAGCCCCACCCGGGCCAGCAGGTCGCGCGCGTTCTGCTCCACCTGGGCCTTGGGCAGTCCCTTGACCCGGATCGGCGCCTCCATCACGTTCTGCAACGCCGTCATGTGCGGGAAGAGATTGAAGCGCTGGAAGACCATGCCGATGTCCCGGCGCTGCTTGGACGCTTCCTTGGGGGCCATCTCGTAGAGCTTGCCGTGCGTCTCCCGGAAGCCGATCAGCTCGCCGTCAACGCTCAGCCGCCCCGCGGACAGCACCTCGAGGTGGTTGATGCAGCGCAGGAAGGTGGACTTGCCCGACCCCGAGGGACCGACCAGGCACATTACTTCGCCGCGCTTCACCTCGAGCGAGATGCTCTTCAGCACCTCGTTCGACCCGAAGCTCTTCGAGACCTGCTCCGAGAGCACCATGGGCACATCGGCGCGGGATGCCGTCTCGGGCATTTTCATATCGCTCATCGTGCGCCTCCTGATCCGGGGTTTATGGGCGGGTCGCCGGCTGGCGGCGGTCCGACCGCTGTGGGCTGGCCGGCGCCTGGAACCGGGACAACGCCCGTGATGACGCCCGTGGCGGTGCCGGGATCCTTCTTGTCGACCTGGCGGTCACCAACGCCGCGGGCGAACCGCTTCTCCAGGAAGTACTGGCCCACCATCAGAATCGAGGTGAAGAACAGGTACCAGATCGACGCCACGATGAGCAGCGGGATCGGGTTGAACGTCTCGGCGGAGATGTCCCGCGACCGGGTGAACAGCTCGAAGCTGAACGGAACGGCCGTGACCAGCGACGTGGTCTTCAGCATGCTGATGACCTCGTTGCCCGTCGGCGGGATGATCACCCGCATCGACTGGGGCAGGATGACGCGGGTCATCGTCTGCACCCAGCTCATGCCGAGCGCGGTCGACGCCTCCTCCTGGCCGCGGTCGACCGAGAGCAGGCCGGCACGCACGATCTCCGCCATGTAGGCGGCCTCGTTCAGCGCCAGGCCGATGATGGCCAGCGTGAACGTGTTCAGGGCGGCCTGGGTCTGGAAGGACACCCACGGATCCATGAACGGGATGCCGATGTCAATGCTCGTATAGATCAGGGAGATGAGGCCCCAGATCGTCAGCTGCACGTAGACCGGGGTGCCGCGGAATACCCAGAGGTAGAACCAGGCGATGCTCTTGAAGACCGGGTTTGGCGACAGGCGCATGACCGCGAGGAGCACACCCAACACGATCGCGATCACCATCGAGAACACCGTCAGTTGGATGGTGACCACGGCCGCCTGGGAGATCCGTCGGTCGAAGAGGTACTTACCGACGGCCGGCCAGTCGTACGCCGGGCGGAAGGCAGCGTCGACGGCGATGAGCGCGAAGATCGCGATGAGCACGACGGCAAAAACAATGCGCCAGGGGTGCCGGAGCCTGATGGCCTTGATCGGGACGGACTCGGTCGACACGGGGCCGACCGGTCCGGCCGGCGGCGGGGTGGACCCCGCCGCCGAGCCGTTCGGAGTAGTGCTGCTCATGAGCTAGCCGTTCGAGGCGGCGTTGATGGTGATGGTGTCGATCCCGCCGTCTGCAACGCCCCACTTGTCGAGGATGGCGGCGTAGCTGCCGTCATCAACCATCGACTGGAGAGCGGCCTGGATCGCCTTGGTGAGTTCGGAGTCCTTCTTGACGACGACGCCGTACGGGGCAACGTCGAAGGTTTCACCGGCCGGCTGCAGCTTGTCGCCGGTCTGCGCGATCGCGTAGAGCGTGACGGGAGAGTCGGCGCTCATTGCGTCGGCCTGGCCGAGAACGACCGCGTTGGTGGCGAGATCCTGGGTGTCGAACTTGAGCTTCTGGATCGGCTCCTTGCCGGCCGCGACGCAGGCCGCGCTCTTGGCCGGAACCTCGTCGGTGTCCTCGAACGTGGTGGCCTGCACGGCGACCTTGAGACCACAGGCGTTGTTGGGGTCAACGTCCTTGCCCTTGGGCGCGGCCCACTGGATGCCGGCGGTGTAGTAGTTGACGAAGTCGACCTGCTTCTCGCGCTCGAGCGTGTCGGTGAAGGATGACTCGCCGATGTCGGCCTTGCCGCCGGTGACGCTCGGGATGATGTTGTCGAACTTGGAGACCTGGAAGTCGGCCGTGAGCCCGAGCTTCGCTGCGATCCCGCTGGCGATTTCAATGCCCCAGCCGATCGGCTTGCCGGCCTCGTCCTTGAACTCGTTGGGAGCGTAGGTGGGGTCGGTGCCCACTCGGAGCGTGCCCGAGCTGGCGATGTCCGCCGGAAGAAGCGCGGCGGCGGCGTCATCCTTCGTGATGGCGGCGGCGGTGGAGCCGCCGGTTGTTCCACCGGGGCTCGGCGTCGAATTGTCGACGCAGCCTGCGAGCAGGAGGACGGCCACGGCTGCAATGGCCGGGAGGGTGTATCTAGCGCGCATGGCTAAACCTTTTTCATAGTTGTCGGGGGTGTTGGTTCATCATTGATCCGTTGCCGGGTTGATCCGTTGCCGGATTACGACACGATCGAGCCTAATGCACCCAATCACGAGTGGTTTCGTGCGCGGATAACGTTTTGGACTACCAAACCGTGCGTCAAATGGCCTCGTGATGCCGACTTTCATCGGCGGCTCGGTGGGTGCCGCCCGTCTCGACCGGCGAGTTCGCCGTCGGGGTCCGTTCAGCGCTCTGGGCTGCGGTTTCGTGGGCTGCGCGGCCCATACACTTGAGGATTGTGAGCAGCTACTGGAGCCTTCTGAAGACCCCGGGCGTTGCCCGTGTCATCGCGGCCCAGTTGACGGCACGCTTCCCCTTCGGGATGCTCTCGCTCGCGCTCCTGATCCACGTCCAGCGGGTGCACGACTCGTACGGTGCGGCCGGCCTCGTGCTCGGCGCGATGAGCATCGGGCAGGCGATCGCCGGACCGCTGACCAGCCGGATGATGGGTCGCTGGGGCATTCGCCCGGTCATCATGGCCACGATGGTGGTGTGCACGGTATCGATCGTGCTGATGGCGCTGCTCCCGCTCGAGGTCTACGCCTTCATGATCATCGGATTCATCGCCGGCCTGTCGATGCCGCCGATCCAGCCGGCCGTGCGCACCATCTACCCCAAGATCGTCAACTCGCGGCAGCTCACTCCCCTGTTCTCGTTGGACGCCTCGGCGCAGGAGATCATCTGGGTGCTCGGCCCCGTGATCGCCACCTTCGTGGCCATCCAGGTCAGCAGCGTCGCCGGCATCCTGCTCGCCGCGGCCTTCCTCGTGGGCGGCGGAATCTGGTTCGTCGCCCTCCCCGAGGTGGGCCGGGTACGCATCCCGCGCAGCAAACGCACAATCGGCGCCGTGCTCAAGAAGCCCGAGGTGCTGCTCAGCACGGTCGTTGGTTTCATGCTCGTCGCCGCCTGCGCCGCGGTGGAGGCGGGCGTCGTGGCGGCGTTCGGCCACGGCAGCGCCGACGCCGGCTGGGTCCTCGGCATTTTCGCGATCGGGTCGCTCATCGGCGGCCTCGCGCTCGGCCATGCCCCGATCGGTCCGTGGGCGCTGGCCGTTCGCATGCTCATCGTGACGGTGGGCCTGGCGCTGGCCACCCAGGGCCTCAGCTTCTGGTGGCTCTCGGTGACGCTGCTGCTGGCCGGCGTCGGCATCGCACCCGCCTTCGCCGTGCTGTTCGGCATCGTCTCGGCCAGCGTCAAGTTCAGCGACACGGCGGAGGCCTACGGCTGGGTCGGCACGGGGCAGCTGATGGGCGCGGCTGTCGGTTCCGCGATCGCCGGGGTCCTGATCGACCAATCCGGTGCCACGTCCGCCATCCTGGCCGCAGCGGCCTTCGCCGCGCTCGGCACAATCATCCCGGCCCTCGGCCGGCGCTGGCACCCCGACCTGCGCGGACGAGACGCGAGCCCCCTGCCCGACACCGAGCCCATCCGCCTCCCCGTGTCCTGAGCCCGTCCTCTCGGTGGGCGGCGCAAGAACTGTGCCGCTTCAGAGTCCTCGGCCGCTTTAATGGGGGGATGACAGCCTCGCCTCGCCTCCTGCTCAACGACGGTCACAGCATCCCGCAGCTCGGGCTCGGCGTGTACAAGGTGGCGGATGACATCGCCGCCGACACCGTGCGGATCGCCATCGACGCCGGGTACCGCCACGTCGACACGGCCGCCCTCTACGACAATGAGCGAGGCGTCGGCGTGGGCATCGCCAGGTCTGGCCTTCCCCGCGAGGACCTCTACGTCACGACGAAGGTCTGGAACGACCGGCACGGCTACGACAAGACCCTGCGGGCCTTCGACGAGAGCCTCGGCAAGCTGGGCCTCGACTACGTCGACCTCTATCTGATCCACTGGCCGGCGCCCCGGCAGGACCGCTACGTGGAGACGTACCGTGCGCTCGAGGCACTCCGGGCCGACGGCCGTGCCCGCTCCATCGGGGTGTCCAACTTCCACACCCACCATCTGGACCGGCTGCTCGCCGAGACGGATGTCACCCCCGCGGTCAACCAGGTGGAGTTGCAGCCGTGGCTGCAGCAGCCGGCCGTGCGCGCGTACGACGCAGCCCACGGCATCCTCACCGAGGCCTGGTCGCCGCTGGCCCGCGGGCGAGCGATCGGCAACCCCGTCCTCGACGCGATCGGCGCCAGGCACGGCAAGTCGGCCGCGCAGGTTGTCATCCGGTGGCACATCGAGCTCGGCAACATCGTGATTCCGAAGTCCGTGACGCCCACACGAATCCGCGAGAATTTCGACGTGTTCGACTTCGCCCTCGGCACCGACGACCTCGAGGCCATCCGGGCCCTCGACTCCGGCGAGCGCACCGGCAAGGACCCCGACGACATCGACTAGGCGCCGGACCACCCGGCAAGAGGCACCAGTGCGTGCGGCCCGGTCGGGTCCGGCACGTCTTCCGGATTGGGCAGGCTCGTGATGAAGCGGAAGAACACGAGCGCGAGGGCCGAAGCGACAGCGCCGCCGATGATGAACGGGAGCGCCAGGTCGATTCGTCCGACGAGCCCGCCGAGCAGGCTACCGAGCGGCATCGCCCCCCAGAGCAGCGTTCGCCACGTTCCATGCACGCGACCGAGCAGATGTCCCGGAATGATGCTCTGACGCAGCGACATCACGAGGATGTTCCAGATCGTGATCGCCCCGCTCGAGATGGCGAACGCGGCCCCGACGACCCAGACGTTGGGCCAGACCCCCATCAGGATGAGCGTGGATCCGCTGAGGAGCAGCGTCAGCGCCATCGCCCGCCCGGCGCCCAGACGGTTCTTCAGCGGCGTCGTGACGACCGATCCGACGATACCGCCGACCGCGCCGGAGAGCATGAACACCCCGAAAAGGGCCTCCGGCATGCCGAGGGGCCCGAGCAGGAACAGCACCGCACTCGCGGTCGCGAAGGAGAAGGCCAGGCCGCCGGCGGTGCTGACCAGCCAGAGCGTCACGAGCATCCGGCTGCTCACGATGAACCGGTAGCCGTCGACGAATTGGCGGTACCAGGCCACCTGCGGCGCGTCGAGAAGCGCCGCGTGCTGGCGGCCCGACGCGATCCTCGGCAGCAGCAGCGCGAGCACCGCCGCAACCCCGAAGGCGAGCGCGTTCACCCCCAGCGGGATCAGAACGGAAACCGCGAAGAGAAGGGAGGTGATTGGGGCGGCGAGGAAGTTCTGCACGACCAGCTCCCCTGCCTCGATGCGCGAATTCGCCCGCGGCAGGTCGATCCGTGCGACGATGCTCGGCACCACCGCGCGGGTTGCCCCGTCGTAGACCGTTTCGAAGGCGCCGTAGATGAAGATGACGATGTACAACCACAAGATCGTCAGTCCGTTCGTCGCGGCGAGCACGCAGAGCGCGATCGCCAGCAGCGCCCGCACCGCGTCGGCGAGGGCGAGGGCCCTGCGCCGGTCGATGCGGTCGATCAGGATGCCCGCGGGAATCGCGCAGAACAGCCAGGGCAGCAGCGCCATGGCCGCGATCCCGCTGATCAGCAGCGGGTCGTCGGTGAGCCTCGCCGCCAGCAGAGGCATCGCCGTGCGCGCGATCCCGTCGCCCAGGTTGCTCGCGAGGCTGGCCGTGAACAGGTTCGCGAAGGCCGGCCCGAGTCCTCGTTTCCCCGGCGCGCGCGCGTGCTCGCCTGCCGTATCCGTCGCCGCGTCCCCCATGGCGCCAGCCTAGCCAGCCGGCGGCACAGCGACCCGCGAAGGGATGTCGGGAGTGGCCGGCGCGTCGATCGCGCGGGCGACGACCCGGGCCAGGCGCGGACGTATGAGGTGGTCGTTCGCCTCGACCCGGTACATGGTGACGTGACGCATCCGTTCGATCACCGTCATGCTCCCCGGCGGAATGAAGGCATCGAGTGAGCCGTAGACGACGGCGACGGGGATGTGCAGGCCGGCGACGTCGCTCACCACCGTCTGGGATTCGATGCAGTGCTCAAGCGACTTCACGAACGGGGTCCAGCTCTGGGTGGTGATCTCGAAGATGCCCTTGGGCAGGAGCCGGGAGATGATCGCGGCGTTGGCGAGCGTGAAGTCCTTGTTTGCCCGCAGGAATTCGTACGCGCGAAGGTAGGCGCTCACCCTTGCCCGCACCCGGGTGTCGCCGATGTCGGCCGGCGAGAGGTACACGGGCGGACCCACCAGCACCAGCCGCGATACCCGCCTGCGGTTTCTCGCCGCGTACCGCGTGCCGATCAGGCTGCCGAGCGAATGCCCGACGAGGGTGAATGGTGCGCTCAACTTCAGCGAACGGATGGTGGCCGCGAGCGAGTCGACGTGGTCGTCGAGCGTGTACTCGCAGTTCTCCGGTGCGGGGGAGCCGCCGAAACCGAGGATGTCGAGGGCGATCACCCTGTGCCCCGGAGTGAGCATCGGAATCACGTTTCTGAACGTCACCGACGATGAGGCAATGCCGTGCACGAGGATGACCACGGGACCAGACCCCTCATCCGTCGCTATGTGCAAGAGGGGTGCACGGCGCCGGGAGAACAACGCCACCAGCTCCGCCCACCAGGTCATGGGTCAAGTATGGTCGGCCCGGGCGACGGCCCGACACCCAAATTGTGATTCGACTCCCAGAGAACATCCAGACAGTGACCCCCGCGGTGGCCATACTGTGAGGCATGAAGCGAACCCTGGCGGCCACAGCAGTCGTACTCGCGGCACTCCTGCTCTCCGGATGCACGTCAGCCGGCACCACGGAGAGCCCGGGCCCGCCCATCTCCGGAGGTACCGACTCGGGAGGCGAACCGTTTCCTGGCCCCGACAAGGGAGTCGACGGCGGCGGCATCACCGGCGGCGACGTCGCCGTCCGGGATCGCGATGTGGTCACGACCGGGTCGGTGTCGATCACGGTCAAGGATCCGATCAAGGCGGCCGAGAACGCGGTGACCATCACCGAACAGGCCGGTGGCCGGATCGACAGCCGCACCGAAACCCCGAGCGTCAACGGCCAACCGGCCAACGCGAGCCTGGTGCTGCGCATCCCCGCCGACGATCTCGACCGCGTCGTGACGCAGCTGAAACAGCTCGGGACCGTCAATGGGGTGTCCATCAACGCCTCGGACATCACCCAGCAGACCCGGGACATCAACGCGCGGATCACCTCACTCCGCACCTCCGTCGACCGGCTGTTGGCTCTGATGACCAAGGCCACGGACACGACCGACCTGATCGCCGTCGAAGGGGCACTGTCGCAACGGCAGAGCGAACTGGAGGGCCTCCAGTCGCAACGCGACTACCTCGCGGACCAGGTCGACATGTCGACCCTCAACGTTAATCTCTACGCCGTTGGCACCGTGCCTCCGCCCGAACCCGGCAACTTCTGGGATGGCATTGCGGCCGGCTGGAACGCCCTCGTGGCCGCGCTCGGCGGTGCGCTCGTGACCATCGGATTCCTGCTGCCGTGGCTGGCCGTGCTCGGCTTCGTCGGCGGAGTCGTGCTGCTGATCGTCTGGCTGTCAACGCGGAGGCGCAAGGCTGCATAGGCTTGCGGGTGTGATCGATTCCATGCCTGCCGCTGCGTCGCCGCTCAGCGATGAGCTTCTTGCCCGGATTCGCGGGCGAGCGGCCGGATACGACCGCGAGAACGCCTTCTTCACGGAGGACCTCGCCGAGTTGGCGGAGGCCGGTTACCTCCGCGCGCTGGTCCCTGCCCGGTTGGGTGGGCTCGGCCTGACACTCCAGCAGGTCGCCCGGGAGCAGGTCCGGCTGGCGGCGCACGCGCCGGCCACGGCCCTCGCCGTCAACATGCACCTCGTCTGGACCGGCGTGGCGAGGGCGCTCCTCGATCGGGGCGACGACAGCCTCACCTTCCTGCTCGAGGGCGCCGCCCGCGGCGATGTCCTCGGCTTCGGTGTGAGCGAGCCCGGCAACGACCTGGTGCTGTTCGGGTCGACGACGGATGCCCGCCCGGAGCCAGGCGGCGGCTACCGGTTCCACGGCACCAAGGTCTTCACCTCGCTCTCCCCGGCCTGGACCCACCTCGGAGTGATGGGACTGGATTCGTCCGGCTCCGATGCCCCCAAAATTGTCTGGGCTTTCATCGACCGGGGCGAACCCGGCGTCAGCCGCAAGGACGACTGGGACACACTGGGCATGCGCGCCAGCCAGAGCCAGAGCACCGTGCTCGACGGTGCGTACGCCAGGCCTGACCGGGTGTTCCGCCGCCTCGACCCTGGCCCCAATCCCGACCCGCTGATCTTCGCCATCTTCGCCACGTTTGAGATACTCCTGGCCGCCGTGTACACCGGCATCGGTCGGCGCGCCCTCGAGCTGGCCGTCGAGGCGGCCCGGCGCCGCACCTCCCTGAAGAACGAGGGGCGCACGCTGGCCCAGGATCCGGACATCCGCTGGCGGGTCGCCGACGCCGCAATGGCGATGGATGGCATCTACCCGCAGATCGACGCGCTCGCCCGCGACGTCGACGAGATCGCCGACCACGGCGCCCAATGGTATCCGAGGCTTGCCGGCCTCAAACATCGCGCCACCGAGAACGCGAAGCACGTCGTCGACCAGGCGCTGCGGGTGGGCGGCGGATCCTCCTACTTCGCCGGCAGCGAACTCGGGCGGCTGTACCGGGACGTGCTGGCCGGACTCTTCCACCCCTCCGACGCGGAATCCGCCCACTCGACCGTGGCCTCGGCCTGGCTCGGACCGATCACTGACCCTGGACAAGAGACATGAGCAAGACCTCGAGCATCGGCATCATTGACACCGCCGCCTACACCCGCTCGGTCCTTGACCTCACCATGCGCCTGGCCGAGGTCATCTTCGCCGCCGGCGCCGGCGCCGAGGATGCCACGGCCGCCATGGAAGCCATCACCCGCGCCTACGGGTTGAAGGGCACGGAGGCGAACATCACGCACACCATCATCAACCTGACGCACGAAGACCCGACGACGCACGAGTCGATTTCGCGCAGCCGGAACGTGAAGTACCGCTCGCTCAACTACGCCAAGCTCACCGCGACCTCCGAGCTGATCGCCGAGATCCTCGAGAATCCGATGGATGTCGCCGAGGCCAGGAAGGCCCTCGGAACGATTGTCAGCGCCAAGCCGCAGGTGACCTTGCTGTGGCGACGTTTCGGCTGGAGCCTCGTGGGCGCGGGCGCCGCTGTGCTCATCGGCGGTGGACCCGTCGTCATCATGGCCGCGTTCGTCGCCGCGTTCGTCATCGACCTGATTACGACCATGCTCGACAACCGCCAGGTCCCCGTCTTCTACCAGAACGTGGTCGGCGGCGCGATCGGCCCGATCCTCGCGACCATCGTGCAGGTGGTCGACCCGAGCGCCAACCCGTCACTCGTCGTCGTCGCCGCGATCATCATGCTCCTGGCCGGGGTGACCACGTTCGGAGCCGTGCACGACACGCTGTCCGGGTTCTACCTGACCGGGACGGCCCGTCTGATGGAAGCCATGGTCATCACGGGAGGCCTGGTCACCGGCGTCGCGGGGGCGTCCCTGCTGCTGGGCCGACTGGGCCTGGGGCTGCGCGTTGACTCCAACGTGTCGTTGACGCTGGCCAACCTGCCGCTGCTGATGGCGGCAGCCGTCATCGTCGTCGTCGGCTTCAGCCTCGCGGTTCAGGTGCCGTGGCGGGCGTTCTGGGTTGTCTGCCTGCTGGGCGCCGGCGCCGAGTTCCTCTACCTGGCCGGCTCGAACGCGGGCTTCGGTCTCGTCTGGTCTTCGGGTGCCGCCGCGATCGGCGTCGGGCTGCTCGCCGCCGTCGCAGCCCGCATCGTGCGCACCCCGCCGCTCGTCATTATGGTGTCAGCGCTCGTGCCGCTCGTGCCAGGCCTCAGCCTGTTCCGCGGCCTGCTGCAGCTGTCTGAGGGCGGGATCAACGGGCTCCTCAGCCTGCTGACAGCGGGAGCGGTGGCCGCGGCCCTTGCGGCCGGCGCCATCCTCGCCCAGTCGCTCGTGCAGTTCGTCTGGGGTCCGGCTCGCCGCTTGCAGCGACGGTTCGTCGGACCGCTGAT
>JBDTAA010000041.1:0-8316 GCA_039924805.1 Cryobacterium sp. | reverse complement strand
CTGGTCGTGTCCCTCGCCAAGCGCTATACCGGTCGTGGAATGCAGTTCCTCGACCTCATCCAGGAAGGAAACCTGGGCCTCATCCGTGCCGTCGAGAAGTTCGACTACACGAAGGGCTTCAAGTTCTCCACTTATGCCACCTGGTGGATCCGCCAGGCGATCACCCGCGCCATGGCCGACCAGGCCCGCACCATCCGAATCCCGGTGCACATGGTCGAGGTCATCAACAAGCTGGCCCGCGTGCAGCGCCAGATGCTGCAGGACCTGGGCCGCGAGCCCACGCCGGAAGAGCTGAGCCGCGAGCTCGACATGACGCCAGAGAAGGTCGTCGAGGTACAGAAGTACGGCCGCGAGCCCATCTCGCTGCACACCCCGTTGGGTGAAGACGGGGACAGCGAATTCGGTGACCTCATCGAGGACACCGAGGCCGTCGTTCCGGCCGACGCCGTCGGGTTCACCATGCTGCAGAAGCAGCTGGAGAGCCTGCTCGACTCCCTGTCCGAGCGCGAAGCGGGCGTCATCCGCATGCGCTTCGGCCTCGGTGACGGAATGCCGAAGACGCTCGACCAGATCGGCGACACGTTCGGGGTCACCCGTGAGCGCATCCGCCAGATCGAATCGAAGACCATGGCCAAGCTGCGCCATCCCTCACGGTCACAGTCGCTGCGCGACTACCTCGAGTAGACCCGGTGCGTTATGCCCCAGCGATCCTGATCGGCAGGGTCGTACGGACGCTCGCCAGGATGAGGAAGCCGGGAGGCGGTTCCGCGGTCCCCGGCCTCGTGGTCAACAAGATCGCGCCGGGATTCCTGGCGCGCACCCTCAACGGGTTCCCCGAGGGGCTCGTGATCGTCACGGGGTCCAGCGGCAAGTCCACGGTCACGAAGATGCTCGTCGCGGCGCTCCGCGCCCACGACAAGACCGTCTTCACCAATCAGTCGACCGCCAACATCAGCCAGGGCCTGACCTCCGCGCTCCTGGAGCAGGCGAGCCTGACCGGGCACATCAAGGGCGACATCGCCGTGCTCGAAATGGATGAGGGCCACGGGGCGTTCATCGCCGGTTCGCTCACGCCGCGCGTGGTCACGCTCACCAACGTCATGGTCGACCAGATCGACAGGTTCCACGACTCGGAGATGGTCGCCGCGATGCTCGCGAAGATCGCCGCGCGCGCGACAGAGTCCGTCGTGCTGAACGCCGACGACCAGTACCTCGCCGACCTCGCCGGAAGCATCCCTGGCACGGTGAGGATCGACCGCTTCGGCGTCACGGCCGAGGTGCTCGACGCCAACCCCCGCGGACTCGGCTACAGCCGCACCACCGCCGAGCGTCTGCGGACCGTCGACGGGGTGCTGGTGACCCACGTCGCCGGGCGCCAGGCCGAGATCTCCCTGCCAACGGGCCCGCACTCGGTTGGGCTCCCGGCGCGGGGCACGCACTACGCGGTGGATGCCGCGACGGCGCTGGCCGCCGCGCGCGCGGCGCTGGGCGACGCCTTTCGTCCGGAGCTTGCCGTCGCCGCTATTTCCGCCATCCCGGCAGTCTTCGGCCGAGGCGAGATCGTCACCGTTCGCGGTCACCAGGTCGAATTCGTTCTTGTGCAGAACCCGGCCAGCTTCCAACTCAACGTCGACAGCCTCGAACCGGGCACGGAGCAGATCCTCGTCGCGATCGGGTCCGACGTTCGCGACCCGTCGTACTTCTGGCCCGTCACCACCTCCGGGCTCGGCCGGGTGCTCATCGCGTCCGGCTCCAAGGCGCACGATATTGCCCTGCAGCTGGCGTACGACGATGTCGTCGTCGACAAGATCGAGCCGGACATCGGCCGGGCCCTCGACGAATTCCTCGCCCTGCCGGAGCCCGCTGTTGGCCCGAAGACGATCATCTTCTCGGCCGACGGCATGCGGCGCACGCGTGCGCACCTCGGGCTGGAGACCAACAACGAGGAGCAGGCATGACCCCCTCCGCCGACACGCGGCCGCTCACCATCGTTTCCCTCCTGCCGGAGCTCCTGAACACCAACGGTGATGCGGCGAACGCCCGGGTCCTTGCGCAGCGAGCTCGCTGGGCCGGCCTTGAGGCAATCGTCATCCCCGTCCGGACGGCCGCCGATCTGCCTGAGCAGGTCGACGCTGTCGTGATCGGATCGGGAACGGATGCCGGCCTCACCGAGGCCAGAGACGTTCTGCTCGGCCTGGTGCCGCGGCTCCGCGAATGGAGCACCGCCGGCATTCCGATCCTGGCCGTCGGCACGGGTTGGGAGCTTTTAAGCTGGGGGATCGAACTCGCCGACGGTTCCGTCATCGAGGGTCTGGGGTTGATTGCCGGTCGCGCCGTTCCCCGCGCCGCCCGCGCTACGGGTGACCTCGTCGTCACGTCCAAATACGGGCGGCTGATCGGCTTCGAGAATCACGCCCGCGACTACGTCGGGGCCGAGGCCTCGCCGCTCGGACGAGTTGTTGCCGGCATCGGCAACGGCGCGGACGCGGGCGCCGAGGGCCTGGTCATGGGCAATCTTGTCGGCACCCACCTGCACGGGCCTGTGCTTGCGCGGAACCCCGCGCTGGCCGATCACCTGTTGCAGGCCATCGCCGTCCGCCGGGAAGCCGCGTACACCCCGGGGGACCACGCCGCGGACGTCGACGGAATAGCGAAAGCCGCACGCAATCAGATTGCCGTGCGGCTTGGTCTCGCTACGGAAGTAGCCGGTTAGACCGGCTCCTTCCGACGACGTACTAGGAGCGCTGTTCGTCGAACAGGCGGCTGGACTCGTCGTGCCAACTCTCTGCAATGGCAGCAAGCTTTTCCTGGTGCTTGCGGCCGTGGTGCGCGCAGAAGAGCAGCTCGCTGTTGTTGACGACGACACGAATGTAGGCCTGAGCGCCACAAGCGTCGCAGCGGTCGGCCGCGGTGAGCTGGTGGGGGGTGCCCTCTTGGTCGACGGCACCATTCTCGGTGGCGATCTGGGACATATTCTCCTCCTCAGGCTGGAATCAATTTATCCTGACACTCAATGTAAACACGGCTGGGGCTGGTAATCGAGTCGACGGCATGGTATTTCGCTCACCGCGTAGCCGCAAGGTGCTGAGTGTCGGGCGCGATGCGCGTGCGTCGGGTCGGTATTCTTGACAGTTGTGAGTTCTGACTATTCCGCACGCCACCTTTCGGTCCTCGAGGGCCTCGAAGCCGTGCGCAAGCGCCCCGGGATGTACATCGGTTCCACGGACTCTCGCGGGCTCATGCATTGCCTCTGGGAGATCATCGACAACTCGGTCGACGAGGCCCTCGGCGGGCACGGCAGCACGATCGATATCGTGCTGCACCCGGACGAGAGCGTCGAGGTCCGAGACACCGCACGTGGAATCCCGGTGGACATCGAGCCCAAGACCGGTCTCTCCGGCGTCGAGGTCGTCTTCACCAAGCTTCACGCCGGCGGCAAGTTCGGCAGTGGATCCTACGCGGCATCGGGCGGGCTGCACGGCGTTGGCGCATCCGTCGTGAACGCCCTCTCTGAACGGCTGGACGTCGAGGTCGACCGGGACGGCAAGACCTGGGCCATGTCCTTCCACCGCGGTGAGCCGGGCATTTTCGCCGACTCCGGCGAGAAGAGCCCGGATGCCCCATTCACACCGTTCGAGAAGAGGAGCGAATTGCGCGTGGTCGGCAAGGTCGCCCGCGGCAAGACCGGAACGCGGATTCGGTACTGGGCCGACCGCCAGATCTTCACCAAGGGTGCGGCCTTCCAGTCCGAGGAACTGATGGGACGCGCACGGCAGACCGCGTTTCTCGTTCCCGGGCTGTCGATCGAGGTTGCGGACCGGCGCGCGCCCGAGCCCGTATTCGAGTCGTTCAAGTTCGACGGCGGAATTTCCGAGTTCGTCGAGCACCTCTCGACGGACACGCCGATCACCGACACGTGGCGCCTCACCGGCCACGGCACCTTCACCGAGACCGTGCCGGTGCTGACCGACAGGGGGGCCATGGTCCCGACCGAGCTGCTGCGCGACTGCCAGGTCGACATTGCCCTGCGGTGGGGCACCGGCTACGACACGGTCGTGAAAAGTTTCGTCAACATCATCGCGACGCCCAAGGGCGGCACGCACCAGGCCGGCTTCGACGCCGGACTGCTCAAGTTTCTCCGCGGTCAGGTCGAGCAGAACGCCCGCCGTCTCAAGGTCGGCTCGGACAAGCTCGAGAAGGACGACGTGATGGCCGGCTTGACCGCAGTGCTCACCGTACGTTTTCCGGAGCCGCAGTTCGAGGGACAGACCAAGGAAGTGCTCGGCACCCCGGCGGTCCGCGCCATCGTTGCAAGTGTGGTCGCCAAGGCCATGAGCGAAAGATTCACGTCGGCCAAGCGCGACGACAAGGCCCAGTCCGCAGTCGTCCTCGACAAGATCGTCGCCGAAATGAAGTCGCGCATCTCGGCGCGGGCACACAAGGAGACGCAGCGTCGGAAGAACGCCCTGGAAAGTTCATCCCTGCCGGCGAAGCTCGTGGACTGCCGCAGCAACGACGTGGCTACGAGCGAGCTGTTCATCGTGGAGGGCGATTCGGCGCTCGGCACCGCGAAGCTGGCCCGCGACAGTGAGCACCAGGCGCTGCTGCCCATCCGAGGCAAGATCCTCAACGTGCAGAAGGCATCCGTCTCAGACATGCTCTCGAACGCCGAGTGCGCGTCGATCATCCAGGTGATCGGCGCAGGTTCCGGACGCAGCTTCGACCTGTCGTCCGCGCGGTACGGCAAGGTGATCATCATGAGCGACGCGGATGTCGACGGCGCCCACATCCGCACGCTGCTGCTGACCCTCTTCTTCCGCTACATGCGTCCGATGATTGAGGAGGGCCGAGTCTTCGCCGCGGTTCCGCCGCTGCACCGCGTCGTCGTGATGAACCCGGGCACCAAACCCAACGAGACGCTCTACACGTATTCGGAGACCGAGCTGCAGGGCGTGCTCGCGGGGCTGAAGCGAAGCGGCAAGCGCTATCAGGACCCAATCCAGCGCTACAAGGGACTCGGCGAGATGGACGCAGACCAACTCGCGACAACGACGATGGAACGCGCGCACCGCACGCTGCGCCGGGTGCGCGTCGACGACGCCGAGATGGCCGGCAAGGTCTTCGAACTCCTCATGGGCAACGACGTCGCACCGCGCAAGGAATTCATCATCGACAGTTCCGACAAGCTCAGCCGCGAACGCATCGACGTCTAGCCCCGCTCACCCCCGCGATAAAGCACTCGTGGTCGCCACAACGCGTTCATAACGCCAACGACTGCGCTTTCGCGGGGGAGTCAGGCGGTGAAGGCCGAGCTCGGCAGGTCGAGTTCACCGTTCATGAGCGCGTCGACGATGCGTTGGGCGACGACGTCGCGCTGGTAACCCACGGCCCGGCGTGGGGCGGATCCCGCGATGGCGTGTTCGTTGAGGCCGGTTTCGGTTTGCCCCGGGCGTGCGTCGAGAATCCGGATGCCCGCGCGGTGCAGCTCGCGTGCCGCGGCCTGCCCGAACGCGTGCATGCCGGCCTTCGACGCGGAATACGCGGCCAGGTTTGCCGTTGGACTCTCGCTGACGACACCACTGATCGTGACCACGAACGGTTCGCGCCCCTCGGCGGCCGACGCGGCAAGCGCGGTGTGAGCGGCGCGAACAAGCCGGATGGGCGCGAAGGTATTCACGACAAAGAGCTTCTCGAGCGTGGCATCACTCAGCGCGGTAGCCGGGCCGAAGGCCACGATTCCGGCGGCGATGACGACCCCGTCGAGCCGACCGTTGACCGCGACTGCGCGGGCCACGAGGTCGTCGATCTCGGCCGGCTTCGCCAGGTCCGCTGTGAGGACAGTGCCCGGAATGCCCAGCGCCTCGATGGCGGATGCGTAGCGAGCGCTCAGGATCAGGCGGGCGCCGGCGTCGGAGAGCAGCCGGGAGATTTCGCTGCCGAGGCCTCCGGAGGCGCCGACCACGAGAATGGATGCACCGGCGAGTGTGGTCATACCGTCACGATAATCGCGACGTCCGCCCCGCGGAAGTCCCCTCGGCCGAGAATGCGCCGGGGTCAGCCGATTCGGGCGCCGATGGCCCCGACGACCGCGTCGAGCATCGCCCCCGACGCGTCACGGCGCGCGCCGGATTCGGGCACCGTGCGGGCAGAGCCGTCCGCTCCGACCGCTCGGACCGGCGCCGGCCCTACCCAGGCGACGGAAACCATGTCCTCGCCCTTGAGGAAGCGATGGGATCGCACACCGCCGGTACCGCGGCCCTTCGCCGGGTACTCGGTGAAGTCGGAGACCTTGGCGCTGCCGGGGTCGGTTCCGGGTAGCGTCTGGCTGCTCCCCGCGACGGTGGCCACGACAGCGGTGTCAGCGTCGGCGGCGGGAACACTGGTGAAGAAGATCACGTGAGCGCCATCGATCAGCTTGATCCCGGCCATTCCGCCGGCCGTGCGCCCCTGCGGGCGGACGGCGCTGGCCGAGAAGCGCAGCAGCTGCGAGTCGGTGGCGACGAAGACGAGCTCGTCGTCGTCGCCACCCTGTACCGCCCCGACTACTTCGTCCTTGGGCTTCAGGGCGATGATCTCGAAGTCGGGCTTATTGGCCCAATCGCCGGGGGTGACCCGCTTGACGATGCCCTGGCGAGTGCCGAGTGCGATCGCCCGCGGCGAGTCCAGCGAGACGATCGCGAGCACCTTCTCGTCCTTGTTCGGGAGCGCCAGGTAGTCACCGACCTTCACGCCGGCGGCGAGCTGAATCGAGGTACCGGGGAGCACGGGGAGATCGACGGGGGAGAAGCGGATGAGCCGCCCCAGGTTCGTGACGGCACCAACCTCGGCGCGACTCGTCGTGTCGAGGGTCGACCGGACGGCGTCGTGCTTGCTGCGGCGCTGCGCCGGGGTAACGCGCTCTGGAGCGTCGTCTCCGGTGGGCGCAAGGTCGACGCGGGCGATCTTCCCTGTGGCGCTGAGGTACACCCTCGTCGGAGTGTCGGTGACCTCGAGCACGGCGGCGTTGCGCCTGGCCGCAGCGGCGCTGATGCCGGCGACGCTCGGTTTCGCCTCGGTGAGCAGGGTGCGGCGGGGCGTTCCGAATCGTTCGGCGACGTGGGCCAGCTCGTCGGAGACCAGCGTTCGGATCGCCTGCTTGCTACCGAGGAGTTTCTCCAGCTTGGCGATCTCGGCGAGCAGGGCGTCGCGCTCCGCCTCCAGTTCGATCCTCGAGAAGCGGGTGAGTCGGCGCAGCCGGAGTTCGAGGATGTACTCCGCCTGGATCTGGCTCAGGTCGAAGACATCGATCAGCCTGGCCCTGGCCTGTTCGCTGTCGTCGCTCGCCCGGATGACCTGGATCACCTCGTCGATGTCGACAATGGCGACGAGGAGACCCTCGACCAGGTGCAGCCGCTCCTTGCGCCGGGCGAGACGGTACGCCGAGCGGCGGGTCACGACCTCGATGCGGTGACCGACGTAGACGAGAAGAAGCTGGCGGAGGCCGAGCGTCTGCGGGCCGCCATCGACGAGGGCCACGGCGTTGATGTTGAAGGAGTCCTCGAGCGGGGTAACGCGGTAGAGCTGTTCCAGCACCGCCTCCGGGCTGAACCCGGTCTTGATGCCGATGACCAGGCGCAGTCCCTTCGTGCGGTCCGTCAGGTCCGTGACATCCGAAATGCCACTGAGCTTCTTGGAGTTGACCCCGTCCTTGATCTTCTCGATCACCTTTTCCGGTCCGACCAGGTAGGGGAGTTCCGTGACCACCAGGCCCGCCTTGCGAGCCGTGATCGCCTCCACGGACACACGCGCCCGGGTCTTGAAGCTGCCGCGCCCGGTGGCGTAGGCGTCCTTGATCCCGGCAAGCCCAACGATGGTGCCGCCCGTGGGGAGGTCCGGTCCGGGGATGAACTCCATCAGGTCGTCGAGCGTTGCGGCCGGGTGCGCCAAAAGGTGACGGGCGGCACCAACGACCTCGATCAGGTTGTGCGGGGCCATGTTGGTCGCCATGCCCACGGCGATGCCGCTGGCCCCGTTGACGAGCAGGTTCGGGTACGCCGCGGGAAGCACATCCGGCTGGGTGAGCTGGTTGTCGTAGTTCGGGACGAAGTCGACGACGTCCTCGTCGAGGTTCTCGGTCATCGCGAGGGCGGCGGCGGCGAGCCGCGCTTCGGTGTACCGCGGGGCGGCCGGGCCGTCGTCGAGGGAGCCGAAGTTTCCGTGGCCGTCGATGAGCGGCACGCGGAGCGTGAAGGCCTGCGCCATGCGCACCAGGGCGTCGTAGATGGCGGTGTCGCCGTGCGGATGCAGCCGACCCATGACATCGCCGACGACGCGAGC
>JBDTAA010000040.1:0-12426 GCA_039924805.1 Cryobacterium sp. | reverse complement strand
CAGCTCAACCGTGTCGGTTGCGATGCCGGTCTCGTCGTTGATGAGCTCGGCCAGGCCGGCGAGAACTTCTTCGGTGGACAATGCCATGTTGTTTTCTCCTTGGGGGTGTCTCGTTTGACCGAGACTCAGTTTAGAGGGCTGGGTGGATTAGGGGAGCACCACGACCTGCGCGCCGTAAACCAAACCGGCGCCGAAGCCGATCTGGAGCGCGAGGCCGCCGCTGAGCTCGGGGTGCTCTTCGAGCAGCCGGTGGGTGGCCAGGGGGATCGATGCGGCCGACGTGTTGCCGGTCGTGGCGATGTCTCGTGCGATGACGACGGAATCAGGAAGCTTCAGCTGCTTGGCGAATTCGTCGATGATGCGCATGTTGGCCTGGTGCGGGATGAAAGCGGCGAGCTGGTCGGACGTGACCCCTGCCTCGGCGAGGGCCTTCTTGGCTACCTTGGCCATGTCCCAGACCGCCCAACGGAAGACCGTCTGGCCCTCCTGGCGCAGCGTCGGCCAGGGCGACTCGCCCCTGCGGTACTCCTGCAGCGTGTGGTTCATTCCCACGGCGTCGGCCTTGGACCCGTCGGATCCCCACACCGTGGGAGAAATCCCCGGGTACTCGCTCGGGCCGATGACCACGGCGCCCGCGCCGTCGCCCAGCAGGAATGAGATGCTGCGGTCGGTTGGGTCAACGACGTCGGAAAGCTTTTCGGCGCCGATAACGAGCGCGTAGTGGGCTGCACCGGTACGGATCAGGGCGTCGGCCTGCGCGATGGCGTACGAGTAGCCGGCGCACGCAGCGCTCACGTCGTAGGCGGCGGCGGGAGTCGTCCCGACGCGGTCGGCAACAACGGCGGCCATCGAGGGCGTCTGCCGGGTGTTGCTGATCGTGGCGATGATGACGACGTCAATGAGCGCGGCGTCAATCCCGCTGCGCTCGATGGCCTCGCGCGCGGCGTCCGTGGCGAGGTCGACGGCGAGGATCTCCTGGCTGGCGCGGGTGCGGGTGATGATTCCGGTGCGCTGCTGAATCCACTCGTCGGAGGAGTCGATCGGGCCGACCAGCTCTTCGTTGGGTACGACGAGATCGCCGCGGGCGGCTCCCACCGACAGGATGCGGGTGTACTGGGGGCCGTGCGACTGATTGAGTGTTGGCTTGGTCATGCGTCTCTCTCGCTCTGGTGCGTGGTCTGGCTCAGGACTGCTGCTCGAGCAGCGCCCATGCCGCCGGAAGATCGTCTGGCGTCTTGATCGCGACGCTGGGAACGCCCTTGAGCGCCCGCTTCGCGAGCCCGACGAGGGCTCCGGCGGGTGCAACCTCGATGATTCCGGTCACGCCGGCATCCGCGAAGGATTGCATGCACATGTCCCACCGTACCGGCGAGGCGACCTGGCCGACGAGTAGATCCAGGAATTTGGCTCCACTGGTGACGGCGCTGCCGTCGTTGTTCGTCCAGATCGGAAGGGTGGGGTCGGCGGTCTCGAGTTCGGCCGCGACCGCCCGGAGGCGCTCCCGGGCCGGGCTCATATAGCGCGTGTGGAATGCGCCGGCCACCTGGAGCGGAATGACGCGTGCGCGAGCCGGGGCGTTCTCGGCGAGCGAGGCGAGCGCGGTGAGTGCGCCTGCCACAACGATCTGCCCGCCGCCATTGAAGTTGGCGGGCTCGAGGTCGAGCTCGTCCAGTCGGGCGAGAAGCTCGCTCTCCTCGGCCCCGATCACGGCGCTCATCCCGGTGGGTGCCGTCATCGCGGCCTGCGCCATCGCATTGCCGCGCTCACTGACGAACCGCATCGCGTCTGCGGCGCTGAGGATGCCCGCGCCTGCCGCGGCGGTGATCTCACCCACGGAGTGCCCGGCGATGCCGGCGATACCCGCGCCGCGTCCGCCCGCCAGGAGGGCCTTGAGGGTCAGGAGCCCGGCCGCAACGATGAGTGGTTGCGCGATCGACGTGTCGCGGATCGTGTCCGCGTCGCTCGCTGTTCCGTGGGCCAGGAGGTCGATGCCCGCCGCCTCGGAAATTTGCGCCAGGTCGGCGGCGAAGTCGGGGCGTTCGAGCCATGGAGCAAGGAATCCGGGGGTTTGAGAGCCCTGCCCGGGACATACGACGACGATCATTTCTCTAGTCTGCCAATCTCGACCGCTGGTCGTGTGTTGACGCTCCACCAACTATTCGCGGATCGTTTGTTTGTTCCCGCACAATACACGTGAGCGGCCCTTCTCCGGGTCACCGACGTCGGGTCGACCCGTCGTGGTCGCTGATCGAGCCGATGATCAGGGCGGACTGGAGAATGAGCGCCTCCCGCGCACCGGTTGCGTCGTAGCCGATCACCTCGGATACCCGCTTCAGCCGGTAGCGCACCGTGTTGGGGTGCACAAACAACTCCCGCGCGGTGGCTTCGAGCGAGCGGCCGTTGTCGAGGTAGCACCACAGGGTGGTGAGCAGCTCGGTGGAGTGGGCCTGGAGCGGCCGGTAGATCCGGTGGATCAGCGTGGCCCTGGCGAGTGGGTCGCCGGCGAGGGCGCGCTCCGGCAGAAGGTCGTCGGCCTGTACAGGCCGAGGGGCGTTTCGCCAGGAGCGGGCGACCGCGAAGCCGGCCAGCGCGGCCTTCGCGCTCTTGGAGGCGTCGACGAGGTTGGGCACCTCGTGTCCGAGCACCAGGTGGCCGGGGCCGAAGATTGGTTCTAGCTGCAGGGCAATTTCCATGAAACTGAGCGCGGCAGCCGTGCCCACCTCGTCGGTGTCGCTCGCCGTCGGGCGGGCGCGGCCGATGACCAGGACCAGACGATTGCCCTGCACGCCGATCAGGACGTCGGCGGTCATGTGCCTGGCCGATCGACGTAGCTGGTCGACGTCGAGCATCTTGGGTGTCGTTCCCACGAGCACGCAGACCTCGCCGTGTCCGTGCCAGCCGAGCGCGGCAATCCGGCTGGGTAACTCGTCGTCGTACTCGCCGCTGAGGATCGAGTCGACGACGAGCGCTTCGAGTCGGGCGTCCCAGAGCCCTCGGGCTTCGGCGGCACGGGCGTAGACATCCGCGGCGCCGAAGGCGATCTCACGGGAGTACAACAGGATGGCCTCGCGCAGCAGCTCGCTGCCGTCCTTGACCCGATCCTCGACAACCTCGACGCTGACCCGGATCAGCTGCAGTGTTTGCTGGAGGCTGATGGAGCGCAGGAGCTCCCTGGGGGCGGAACCGAAGACGTCGGCGGCGATCCAGGGGGTCGAGGTGGGGTCGTCGAACCACGAGATGAACGACGTGATTCCCGCCTGGGCGACGAGACCTACGGCGGAGCGCCTCCCTGGCGGCATATCGACGTACCAGGGAAGCGTTTCCTCCAGGCGCTTGAGCGTGGCAGTAGACAGCTCGCCTGAGATGGTGCGAAGCCAGGCGAGCGTCTGCTCCTTCGTTTTGGGCGCCGGTGCCACGGGAGCCTTAGCTCTCGCCCCCGGCGGACCCGGTCGTGCCCGCCGTCACATCGTGGAGCTTGTACTTCTCGATCGCTTGGGCGACCACGGTGCGGTCGAGCTGGCCGCGGCGAGCGAGCTGCTGGAGCGTGCGCACCACCATCGAGGGTCCATCGATCTTGAAGAATCGGCGGGCGGCCGGGCGTGTGTCGGAGAAGCCGAAGTCGTCGGCACCCAGCGTCGCGAAGTCCCCGGGAACGAACTGACGGATCTGGTCGGGCACCGCGTGCATGAAGTCCGAAACGGCAACGAACGGGCCGGCGGCCCCATGGAGCTTCGAGGTCACATACGGGGTCCGAGGCTCGGCATCGGGGTAGAGGAAATTGTGCTCCTCCGCCGCGAGGCCGTCGCGGCGCAGTTCGCCCCAGGAGGTTACCGACCAGACGTCGGCCGAGACACCCCAGTCCGCTGCGAGCAGCTTCTGCGCCTCGAGGGCCCAGCCCACTGCCACACCGGAGGCCAACAGCTGCGCCTTCGGTCCGTCGGCCGTCGACTCGCTGATGCGGTGGATGCCGCGCAAAATCCCGTCGACGTCCACATTCTCCGGCTGCGGCGGCTGCACGTACGGCTCGTTGTACACGGTGATGTAGTACATGACGTTCGGCTTCTCGTGCGTGCCGCCGTA
Organism: Cryobacterium sp.; assembly: GCA_039924805.1. Classification (GTDB taxonomy): domain Bacteria; phylum Actinomycetota; class Actinomycetes; order Actinomycetales; family Microbacteriaceae; genus Cryobacterium. Next base: position 8,346 of record JBDTAA010000040.1, on the reverse strand, counting down.
CATCCGCTCGAGCCCATCGCGCACGATGTGGCCGATCTCGTAACCGTAGGCGGGGTCGTAGGAGACGACGGCCGGGTTGGTCGAGGCGAGCAACGGCGAGTGACCGTCGGCGTGCTGCAGGCCTTCTCCGGTGAGGGTGGTGCGGCCGGCGGTGGCGCCGATCATGAAGCCCCTGGTCATCTGGTCGCCAGCGGCCCACATGGCGTCGCCGGTGCGCTGGAAACCGAACATCGAGTAGAACACGTAGATCGGGATGAGCGGCTCGCCCTGGGTGGAGTACGAGGTGCCCACGTTGGTGAACGCGGCCATGGCGCCGGCCTCGTTGATGCCAACATGCAGGATCTGGCCCTGCGGGCTCTCCTTGTAGGCGAGGAGCTGGGCGTGGTCCACTGCCGTGTAGTGCTGGCCGTTCGGGTTGTAGATCTTGGCGCTCGGGAAGAACGCGTCGATGCCGAACGTGCGCGCCTCGTCGGGAATGATCGGCACGATGCGGTGGCCGAAGTCCTTCGACCGGAGCAGGTCCTTGAGCAACCGCACGAAAGCCATGGTGGTGGCGATCTCCTGGGTGCCCGAGCCCTTCTTCGAGATCGCGTATGTCGCGTCGTCCGGCAGGTTGACCTGCGTGTACTTGCTGCGACGCTCCGGCACGTAGCCGCCGAGCGCACGGCGGCGCTCGTGCAGATACTGGATGGCCTCGTCCTGGTCGCCCGGCGTGTAGTACGGCGGCAGGTAGGGGTTCTCCTCGAGCTGGGCATCCGTGATCGGCACGTGCATGCTGTCGCGGAATGTCTTGAGGTTGTCCAGCGTCATCTTCTTCATCTGGTGGGTAGCGTTGCGGCCCTCGAAGCTCGGACCGAGGCCGTAGCCCTTGATCGTCTTCGCCAGAATGACCGTGGGCTGGCCCTTGTGCTCCGATGCCGCCTTGAAGGCCGCGTAGACCTTGCGGTAGTCGTGCCCGCCGCGCTTGAGGTTCCAGACCTCGTCGTCTGTGTAGTCCTCGATGAGCTTGAGCGCGCGAGGGTCACGGCCGAAGAAGTTCTCCCGAACGTAGGCGCCGCTTTCGGCCTTGTACGTCTGGTAGTCGCCGTCGGGGGTGACGTTCATCAGGTTGAGCAGGGCGCCGTCGGTGTCGCGCTTCAGCAGTTCGTCCCACTCGCGACCCCAGACGACCTTGATCACGTTCCAGCCGGCACCGCGGAAGAAGCTCTCGAGCTCCTGGATGATCTTGCCGTTGCCGCGGACGGGTCCGTCGAGGCGCTGGAGGTTGCAGTTGATGATGAAGTTGAGGTTGTCGAGACCCTCGTTGGCGGCGACCTGGAGCTGGCCGCGGCTCTCCACCTCGTCCATCTCACCGTCGCCGAGGAACGCCCAGACCTGCTGGTCGCTGGCGTCCTTGATGCCACGGTTGGTCACGTATCGGTTCAGCTGCGCCTGGTAGATCGCGTTGATTGGACCGAGGCCCATCGACACGGTCGGGAACTGCCAGAAATCGGGCATCAGCCGAGGGTGCGGGTACGAGGAAATGCCGTTCGGGGCGTGCGACTTCTCCTGGCTGAATCCGTCGAGCTGATCGGTCGAGAGGCGGCCCTCGAGGAACGCGCGGGCGTAGGTACCGGGGGAGGCGTGGCCCTGGATAAAGATCTGGTCGCCACCGCCCGGGTGGTCCTGGCCGCGGAAGAAGTGGTTGTAGCCGACCTCGTAGAGGGCGGCGGATGACGCGTACGTGGCGATGTGGCCGCCGACGGCGATACCCGGGCGCTGCGAACGGTGCACGAGCACGGCTGCGTTCCAGCGGATCCAGGCGCGGTAGCGGCGCTCGACGTCTTCATCGCCGGGGAAGTCCGGTTCGTTCTCCGGGGCGATGGTGTTGATGTAATCGGTGGTGGGAACCATTGGTACGCCGAGGTGGAGTTCCTTGGAGCGCTTGAGCAGGCTCAACATGATCTCGCGGCCACGTTCGTGTCCGTGGGCCGCGACGAGGGCGTCGAGGGACTCGGACCATTCGGCGGTTTCTTCTGGGTCTGCGTCGGTCTTACCCATTGAATACGGGTCCTGGTCGTTGACAGTCACAGTCGACCTTTCTCTGTTGGGCAGATCGTGCCCGATGGTGGTTGCGCCGGAAGCAAGTGGTAGAGGCTACGGCCATCAGCACCACGCCAGCCTACTGATTCTAGGTCAGGTGCGCGTACAGGGCGCGTGGCCGGCGGCTCGGCCGGCAGTGGGGTGGTCGGAGCTGGCATCTCGACGGGGCTAGGCTGTGTCCCCGTATTCAGCCGCGTTCTGTGGTGGTACGGAAAGGACGCGCACCATGCCGCTTGCAGACGACAGCCAGGCTCCCGATTTCGAACTCGTCAACCAGTTCGGCGAGCGCATTGCGCTCAGCCAATTCCGGGGTGAGAAATCCGTGGCGCTGGTCTTCTTCCCACTCGCATTCTCGGGCATCTGCAGCGGTGAGCTGTGCGAATTGCGCGACAACCTTTCCCTCTTCGCGGAGGCCGGGGTCGAACTGATCGGCATCTCGGTGGACTCCCGGCACACCCTTCGGGCCTGGGGCGACCAGGAGGGCTACACGTTCAGTCTCGTGGCCGACTTCTGGCCGCACGGGGCCGTTGCCAAAGAATACGGCGTCTTCCTCGAGGGCAAGGGCTTCTCAAACCGGGCAACCTTCCTCATCGACCCGAGCGGCATTATCCGGGCCAGCTTCATCACTGCGCCGGGCGAGGCTCGTTCCCTCGACGCCTACCGCTCCGCCCTGGCGGAGCTGCAGCCGGCCTGACCGACGTTCACCCCACCGGCCCGGCTTGGCGATCAGTGCGGTCGTCGCGGAGGGCGGTCACGAGCGCGCGCAGGTCCATGATCATGTCGAGTTGGCGCTTGTTTATCGCCATCAGCAGGTTGATGTCCGCGCGAGCGGCCACGTCGGTGTCGTAGTCGTGCTGGGCGAGGGCTGCGGCAATGGCATCCTGCCGTTTCGCCGCAATGAGCAGGATCGCCCCCTGCAGCCCGGCCAGCATGCTCAAAAAGAGATTCAGCAGGATGAACGGGTACGGATCCCAATGCAGAACCTTGTTCGGGCCGACCGTGTTGAGGACCGCCCACACCGCCATGATCGCCAGGAACGTTCCGACGAACGGCCAGCTGCCCATGCCATTGCGCATGATGTCGGCGGCGCGCGCTCCGCGTCCGAGGCTTTCCTTGTGTCGGCTGTGCCAGGTCACTCGGGGGTTGGTCATAGGCGAAGTGTAGGTCTTGGTTTCTGTATGATGGGACACAACCTGGTGCAGCGCCCGCGCGTTTGCAGTCAGGGCCTTTAGCTCAGTTGGTAGAGCGCCACGTTTACACCGTGGATGTCATCGGTTCGAGCCCGGTAGGGCCCACCATGGGTAAAACGCTGGGGAAGCGAAAAAGCACCCCGCGCCGCCGCGGAGTCGCTGAGGCCGCGGCAAGATAGGTCCTTTGCCTGATGCACGGTTGCGAGTAGGTTCGGGCCATGAAGCCTACAACCAGATTCCTGTCCAGCGTCATCGCTGTCGTCCTCGCCGCCTCGGGCCTTGCTGCTGCCGGTGCTCTTCCGGCCTCCGCCGCGTCCAAGCCCCCGGTGAACAAATACGTCGCCCTGGGTGACTCCTACGCGGCCGGGCAAGGAGGCGGTGACTACGCGAACGCCTGCCTGCAGAGCCCGAACGGCTACCCGGCGCTCCTGGACGCGGTCAAGCGCACCAACCTGCTTCGAAACGTCAGCTGCAGTGGGGCGACAACCGTCGACGTCACCGCCACGCAGCAGTCGGCCCTGAACCGAGGAACAACGATGGTCACCCTGACCGTGGGCGGCAATGACCTGAATGTCGCCGGTATCGCGGCGGCGTGTGTCTCCCCGGATGTCGACGCGTGCGGCGCCGCCATCGCCGCGGCCCAAGCCTTGCTCACCTCCGGTGAGCTCGCTGGCCGTCTGGCCGCAACGTACGCGCAGGTCGCCGTCCGGGCGCCGAACGCCCGCGTCGTCGTCACGGGCTACCCAATTCTCTTCGCCCCCTCGGCCGACCCGCGGATCATCCAGCTCAACGCTGCCACGGTGTTCCTCAACGAGACCATCCAGGGCGTCGTGGCCCAGGCCCAGGTAATCCGCCCGAACAGTATCGACTACGTCGATGTGTCTGCGGCTTTCGAGGGTCACGCGATCGGCGACCTCGTTTCCTGGTTCAACGTCGCCGGGGCGGATGCCTTCCACCCGACTCCCGCCGGCTATCGGGCCTATGCGGCGGCCATTAAGGCAGTCCTCTAGAATCACGCACATAGCGTCACAGCCTCGGACCGCGCGGACTCGGAAGGCGATCTTCTGAGGATGAGCGGCTTGGGGCCGCGCCCACAACGACAACCGGTCGGCCCGCTGCAGCTGCGGTGCGATCCCGAGGTCACTGGATGAGGCATTCACGCTGCTCCGGGAGCATGCCAGGCGCAACGGCGCGCCTCGTGCCGACGTCTCGGGGGCGTCGTCAACCGCAGTCTTTCCCTCTCGGGCGTGCCAGTTGTCAGGGCCAGCGGAATTCGCGTGGTCGGCGTAGGATTGCGGTGCCGCCCCGGACCCGGTTGCACACGCTCTATTCGTGAGCCACCAAGGAGTAGCCATGAAGCGCATTTTCTATCCCGGCGGATCTGTCCTGACCGGGAGCGAATTGGCCGACGCCGTTCTCCAATACGCCGAGGCGCTCAGCACTCGACGCGAGGTCGACGTCATCGACATTCCCGTCGTCGACGCGGGCGGGCTCGCGGGGCGGGCTCAGTTCCTGATCGGATCCGACAGCCAGCTCGTCAGCGTCACCGCCGACGCGGCCGAGGTCGAACTGATCGAATACGGCACGACGGCACTGCTGCGCCGCAAGGCAATGGATCGGGCCGTGATGACGCCGGTAGGCACAACCGCCGAAGACCACGTCGACTTTGCCCAGTTCGACGAGTTCGACTACTAAGGCCTTCGAGCACGAGCGGGTTCGACCGCTAGAGCGACGATTGTTTGCCCACATACGTGCGCGGCACAACCGCGACCGGGCAGGGCAGGTTGAGCAGCACGTCGTGACTGACCGATCCGAGGATCAGCCCGGCTATCGCGCCTCGGCCGTGCGTGCCGACGACGAGCAGTGCCGCATCGAGTGCAGCGTCGACGAGAGCCTGGGCCGAGGAGCCCTGTTCGAGTACGGCGCTGACCGCAAGGTCTGGGTGCTCGGCCCGGATGCGTTCGACGGCCCTGGCCAGGATCTCCTCGTGAGCCTCCCGGAGTGCGTCGAAGGGAATCATGGCGCCGTCGTCGAGTCCGAGCGTGGCCGGGATCGCCCACGCGTGCACGATCACCAGGTTCGTTCCCAGCCGCGATGCCTCGCGCGCGGCGAAGTCCAGGGCGACATCCGAGATGGCGTCGTCCTCCACGCCCGCAACGACCGACCCGCTCCGGGGCGTCCAGTTGGCCGGGATCACGAACAGCGGGCATCGGGAATGCGCGGCGAGCCGGAGCGGCAGTGTCCCGTAGACCGCCCCAGCCATGAATCCGGTCTTGTTGGTTCCGATCGCCAGCAGGTCCCCGGTACTCGACGCCCGGATGAGTTCGTCCACCGGGGTGCCCCGTCGCACGACACTCGTCCTCCTGATCGAGGGTGCCGCCTCATGGACCCTGCGCCCTGCTTCAGAAATTGCGCGCTCGTAGACCAGATGGAAGTCGTCCTCCGGCCCGCCGGCGGGCGCCCAGCCAAGCTCCACAACGGTCGTCAACTCAAGGGTCAGCGGCCCGGTCGCGGCGCGCTCGAGCACCCACTCCACCGCTGCCCGACTGGCCGGCCCCCCGTCGACGGCGACAATCACCTTTTCGGCCATGGTGTGCGCCTCCTTTTCTCGGGAGCACGTCGGCCTCCTGTTCGATCGGGGCCTTCAGCGGGGAGTGTACCCGGGTTGCCCACCATCCGACCGCTACCCATCCGAGGGTCCGTCACGCCAAAGTCCCCGTGCGATGGCGACCGTGGTGGATATACGCTGGCCAGATGAAACCGCGTTTCGATAATCCCGTGGTGCCCGGTCCCGGCCAGGAATCCGTCTGTGACTACCCGCGACCGCCCAGGGTGGAGCCGGTCGTCTCTCGTGTCGTGGTGCGGCTCGGCGGACGGGTCATCGCCGACACGACGGATGCGCTGCGGGTGCTCGAGACGAGTCATCCGCCGGTCTTCTACCTGCCGCGCTCGGCCTTCGCGCCGGGGGTCCTGGAACCGGCCGAGGGCCAGACCGTCTGCGAGTACAAGGGAGTCGCGTCCTACCTGGACCTGGTGACCGCCGACACACGCTCGACGTCTGCGGCCTGGTTCTATCCCAACCCCCGGCCCGGCTACACCGAGCTGGCCGAACGCATCGCCGTCTACCCGGGCCGGGTGGACGAGTGCACGGTCGACGGGGAACGCGTGCGCGCCCAGGCCGGGGGATTCTACGGCGGTTGGATCACCTCCCGGGTCGTCGGGCCCTTCAAGGGGGAGCCGGGAACCCTCGGCTGGTGATCGGCGCCGCCCGGCTCTCGTCGTGAACGGCCGGGTCAAAAGGGAGGCCTTCTTGGTAGAATCCGGGCATGCTCGACCGCACGCCGGAGGGGCAGGAAGGCCCCGACGGTCTCGATTCATCTGAAGCGCGTGGCGAAGAGGACCTTGCCGCGGCAATCGGTGATGGTGCCCCGACCGGTTCCCACGACGTCGTCAAGGCGGGCTTCGACACGGATCTCCCGGACGACGCAGACGATGTCTGGAACGGTGCTGCCGCCCCTCGCTCCAGCCCACGTGTCGCCGACGACGAGCAGGTGATCCAGCGCAAGAAGCCGAAATGGCTGCGCTGGAAGGGACGAGGCAGGGCGCGCAGGAGCCCGCCGGAGAGTTAGTCACCGGTAGGCTGGCGACGTGTCATTTTCGCTTGCCGACGTCACCCGGGTCGCCCACGACCTGTGGCCGCTGACGGGCGCCGAGGAATGGGACACCCCGGGGCTGGTCAGCGGCGATCCCGCGAGTCCCGTTGATTACATCCACCTCGCCCTCGACGCCGTTGCCGACACCGTCAATGAGGCCATCGAGGCGAACGCGGACCTGCTCTTCGTGCACCACCCGCTTCTCCTACGCGGGGTGACGAGCGTGGCCGAGGACCGATACAAGGGCGCACTGCTCAGCCGTCTGATCCGCGCGAATTGCGCGCTCCTCGCCGCCCACACCAACGCCGACACCGTCGTCGACGGCGTGTCGGATGTTTTTGCCTCACGCCTCGGCCTCGTCGACGCCCGGCCGATCGCGGAGGGCACCACGCCCGGCACGGGCATCGGGCGCGTCGGCCGCCTGGCCGAACCGACCACGCTCGGCCAGTTGGCGCGACGCCTCGCCGAGCTGCTACCTGCCACGGCGTCCGGCGTGTGGGCGGCGGGAGAGTACGGCGGGGTCATCGAAACCGTTGCCCTCTGCGGCGGTGCCGGCGACTCACTGCTCGGGCACCCGGCCGTGCGCTCGTCAGACGTGTACATCACCGCCGACCTCAGGCATCACCCAGCCTCCGAATCGCGCGAACAGACGGGCGCAGCCGGCACCGGACCCGCCCTCATCGACGTCTCACACTGGGCCAGCGAATGGCTGTGGCTGGAGACGGCGGCCGACCAGCTGCGCGCGGCGCTCCCCGGTGTGCGCGTGAGCGTGAGTGATATCCGCACAGACCCCTGGGATTTCATTGTCACGCAATAGCCTCCGCGCTCCCACAACTCGTTCACACACAACTCTCGTAAAGGTCAGGACATCGTGAAGGCATCTCCAGCACAGCAGAAGGAGCTTCTCCGGCTTCAGGCCCTCGACACCAAGAACCAGCAGGTGGAACACCAGGCCAAGGCTCTGCCGCAGCTCGCCGAGCTGGCCGCACTCGGCACGACGGCCGAGAAGGCCCGAATGACGCTGGCCACCCGCACCGGCGAACTCGAGGACGTCCGCATCTAGCTCGGCCGGATCGAGTCCGATGTGGAGGTCGTGGAGAAGCGGATCGACCGCGACACCGAACGGATCGAGCACACCTCCTCGGTCAAGGATGTCCAGGCGCTGGAGACCGAGCTCGCAGCTCTCCGGAAGCGACACACCGACCTCGAGGAAATCGAGCTGACGGTGATGGAACGCCTCGAAGAGCGCGAGGCCGCCGTGGCGGAAGTGGCGGCAACCGGCGATGCCATCGCGGCGCAGGTCGCCGAGGTCGAGGCCGCCAAGGCCATCCGGCTCACCGAGCTGAACCGCGAGCTCGGCGAGCTCGCCAGGGATCGCGAGACGATCGCGGCGACCCTGACCGACGAGCTGCGCGCCCTCT
>JBDTAA010000039.1:0-28170 GCA_039924805.1 Cryobacterium sp. | reverse complement strand
AAAGGAATCTCTTGATCATCACTCGCTAGAAACGAGATCAAACCACGAGGTTTTTGGCATTTGACATTGTGCACGCTGTTGAGTTCTCAAGGATCGGACGCACCCAGGTTCAGGCCACGCTGTTTGACCAGCGGTAAGGCTTTCGTTTTGGGGCAACCTGTATAACTTAGCTCACCGTTTTGACCCTGTCAAATCGAGTGATTCGCGTTCCTGGCGTCGAAAACACACGCCGAAAACGCGACTCAAACTGACAAAGAGTTCGTGGTGAGTCGGTTATCAATCATAGGCTTCCAAACACGTCCCTACAAGAGGAACAACCGCGTTGTGGAGGCCGAGATCATGGTCCCACTTGAGGCCGGGAAGCTCTGCGGCTTTCCGCACCTTTGGGGTACGTATAGATACATTACGGTGGTCCGAGGCGCCCGTCAAAGCGGTGCTTTCTCGGGCGTGTCTCGCTACTCGGCGCGTGAAATGTCGACCATGTCTGGCCTGGGCACGACCTTGACGCGCGTGCGCCCCTCCGCCTCACCGAGCGCCAGTTCGTGCAGGTCGAGGTTGTGCCAGCCGGCGAGGTTCGTGTACCGGATCCCCCGGGCGTGCAGCAGCTCGAGGATGCTCGCTTCCGACGGGGATTCGGGGCGCCACCAGTTGCCGAGGTCGTTGATCAGGTGCCTGACCGTCTCCATCGCATCCGACTTGGTGTGGCCGATCAGCCCGACCGGGCCGCGCTTGATCCACCCGGTGACGTAGACGCCGTACATCTGCTGGTTGGCGCCGGCAGCACCGGAGGAGGGGTCGCCCTTCCAGAGCACCTGCCCCTCGCGGTTGGGGATGACGCCGCGCTTCTTGTCGAACGGAACGCCGGGCAGCGCTGTACCGAAGTAGCCGACGGCGCGGTAGAGGGCCTGGATCGGCAGCTCGCGAATCTCTCCGGTACCAACGACTCCCCCCTCGCCGTCGGGCCGGGTGCGCTCGTACCGAAACGCGCCGACACGTCCCGTGCCGTCATCGACGACGGCCACCGGCTTGGCGAAGAAGTGCAGGTGGAGCCGGCGGCTGGCCTTCCCCGTCTCGCGCTGACGCCACTGGTTCAACACCTTGTCGATCACGAAGACCTGCTTGTTGCTCGCCACGGCGTCGCGGGCGGCATCGTCGTAGTCGAAGTCCTCGTCGGACAGCACGATGTCCACGTCGTGCAGCTCGCCCAGTTCCCGGAGTTCGAGCGGGGTGAACTTCACGGATGTCGGGCCGCGGCGCCCGAAGACGTGCACGTCGGTGACGGGAGACGCCTTGAGCCCGTCGTACACATTGGCGGGAATCTCGGTGGGCAGTAGGTCGTCGGCGTGCTTGGCCAGGACGCGCGCGACATCCAGCGCCACATTGCCGTTTCCGATGACCGCCACTTCCCTGGCTTCGAGCGGCCAGGTGCGCGGAACGTCGGGGTGCCCATCGAACCAGCTGACGAAGTCGGCGGCCCCGTAGGAGCCATCCAACTCGATTCCCGGGATCCTGAGGTCGGCGTCGCGCACGGCGCCGGTCGCGAAGATCACGGCGTTGTAGTGCTTCTTCAGGTCGTCGAGGGTGATGTCCAAGCCGAAGCGGACGTTGCCGAACAGCCGGATGTCGCCGCGATCGAGCACGTTGCGCAGGGCGGAGATGATGCCCTTGATCCGGGGGTGATCGGGGGCGACTCCGTAACGCACCAGTCCGTACGGGGCCGGCAGGTGGTCGAACAGGTCGATTGACACCTCGAAGTTCCGCTCCGCCTTGAGCAGGATGTCTGCGGCGTAGATGCCCGCGGGCCCCGCGCCGACAATGGCCAATCGCAACTTGGTCATGGAAGCCCTTCTAGCTGGAACGCTCGACGATTGTGTCCGCGAAGCGGGTGAGTGCCTTCTTGACCGAGCCGGCCGGCAGCGGGGCGAGCGCGGCGACCGCTTCTCGTGCCCAACCGTGCGCCTCGAGCAGCGTCTCTGCGGTCACGTCATGTTCGCGTAGTGCGGCAATGGCGGCGTCCGCGACGGCGGAGGGGGCGCCCGCGCTCGACATCACGTCGTGCTCGAGTCGCTTCACGAGGGAAGCCGCGTTCGCATCCGTTTCTGCGCGCTCGCGCAGGCGAAGAAGCGGCAGCGTCGCGACGCCGGCGCGCAGGTCGGTTCCGGGAACCTTGCCGGTCGACTGCGGCTGCGGCGAGAGGTCGATGACATCGTCGATGAGCTGGAATGCCACACCGATCTTCTCGCCGAACAGGACAACCGGCCGTTCATATTCATCCGGGGCGCCGGAAAAAACGATGCCGGCCTGGGCCGCGGCGGCGATCAGCGAACCGGTCTTGTCTGCCAGGACCTGGATGTAGTGCGCCACCGGGTCGGTGTCGCCCTGCGCGCCGACCGTTTCGTGCAGCTGCCCGAGCACGAGGCGCTCGAACGTGTCGGCCTGCAGGCGGATGGCCCGCTCCCCCAGCCGGGCCATCAGCTGGCTGGCACGAGCGAAGAGCAGGTCGCCCGTGAGGATCGCGACGGAGTTGCCCCACACGGTCTGGGCGCTGGGGATGCCGCGCCGCTTGTCTGCATCGTCCATCACGTCGTCGTGATAGAGGGACGCAAGGTGAGTGATCTCAATCGCGGTCGCCGCGGTGACCACGTCGGGCACCGATCCGCCGCCGAGGTGGGCCGTGAGGAGCGCGAGCATCGGGCGCACCCGCTTGCCCCCTGCGTTGAGCAGGTAGCGGCTCGTCACATTGGCGATCTCGTCGGCAAAAGTCACCTCGGCGAGCAGGCCGGCTTCCACCTCGATCAGGCCGGAGTCGATATCGGCGATCAGCCCGCGGTCGGACGGCGTAGAGAAGATCCGGTCGCTCAGGCCGAGTTGCGACGTCACCGACAGGCCTCGTCGGGTCACGGGAGCGCTCGGTTTCACTCTGTCAGCCTAAACGATCGCCGGTTGGAAGAAATCAGGAGCCGGCCGCCGTCGGATCCGTCGGCTTGATCCCGCGATGCAGCGCGACGATGCCGAGAGTCAGGTTGCGGTGCGCGGCGCCGGCGAAGCCGGCCTCGCGGAGCCATCCGCCGAGTGTCGCCTGGTCCGGCCAGTCCGCGATCGATTCGCCGAGGTAGTCATAGGCCTCCGAGTTCGACGAGGCGAGCTTGACGATCCTCGGCATGACGTGGGTGAGGTAAAGCATGTAGCCGACACAAATGGCACGGACCGGCGGGGTGGAGAACTCACAGATGACGAGACGGCCGCCGGGCTTGAGTACCCGGTAGAACTCGGCGAGCGCGTTCTTCGGCTCGACGACGTTGCGCAGGCCGAAGGAAATGGTGACGGCGTCGAACTCGCCGTCTGCGAAGGGCAGTGCCGTGGCATCGGCCTGCACGAACTCGAGGTTCGGGTTGTCGGCGTGACGCGCTCGGCCGACCTCGATCATCCCGCTCGAGAAGTCGGCGGCAACGACGTGAGCGCCGGTGCGGGTGAGGGCGGCGCTCGAGGTCCCGGTGCCGGCGGCGATGTCGAGGATGCGCTCGCCCGGCTGCGGGTTGACGGCCCGGGTCGTGGCCAGGCGCCAGAGCGCCGCGTTGCCGACCGAGAGCACGGCATTCGTGCGGTCATAGTGGGTGGAGACCTGGTCGAACATGGCCGCCACTTGCTCCGGCTGCTTGTTGAGGTCTGCCCTAGTCATTTCTCCAGTCTAGATCGGGCGGGGCTGCGCCGGGCCGCAGAGAACTCGGGCGTAGTCTGGACCCGTGAATGTGCAGGCCCTGACGGTCGAAACCACCCCGATTCCCGACATCCGCCAACTCATTCCGCTCCTTGACCGGCGCGAGCCGCTGCTCTGGATGCGCCGCACGCAGGGCCTGGCTGGCATCGGCACCGCCCTGCGGCTCGAATTCTCCGGGCCGACGCGCATGACGGATGCCGCGCTCGCCTGGCGCCGCGTCGTCGCCGCGGCCACGATCACCGACCCGCTGGCCCGCACCGGCACCGGGCTGCTCGCGTTCGGCGCGTTCGCCTTCGACGCCTCGTCATCGGAGACCAGCGTGCTGATCGTGCCGCAGGTCATCGTTGGCCGCGAGGACGGCCAGTGCTGGGTCACCCGGATCTGGCCGACCGGCTCCGCCGCACCGGAGATCCCGCTCGAGCTGCACCCGCTCGGCGAGGACTACCGAATCTCGCTGCGGCCGGGCGCGCTGCCGGCCGACGGCTACCGGGCCCGGGTCGCGGAGGCCGTACGGCGCATTGCGGCCCAGGACCTGAGCAAGGTCGTGCTGGCCCGCGACCTGGTCGGTCAGCTCCCGGCCGGGGCCGACCTGCGCCGCCCGATCACCGAGCTCGCGCTCGGCTACCCGGACTGCTGGACATACGCCGTCGACGGGCTGTTCGGTTCAAGCCCGGAGACCCTGATCAGGGCCGACCATGGTGAGGTGAATGCACGCGTGCTCGCGGGAACGATTTCCCGGGGGGCGGATCCCGTCGCCGATACGGAGGCGGCGCTGGCGCTCGCGACCTCGGCCAAAGACGGCGACGAGCATGAGTTCGCGGTCCAGAGCGTGCTCAAGTCGCTTCGACCCCACACCTCGCACATCGCGACCAGCGAAATTCCGTTCACGGTGAAACTGCCCAACCTCTGGCACCTTGCTACGGATCTTGAGGGCACCCTCAGCGACGGCTCGACCTCGCTCGACCTGCTCTCCGCCCTCCATCCAACGGCCGCGGTCGCCGGCACGCCGACCGAGCGGGCGCTGGCCCTCATCCGGGAGCTGGAACCGTTCGACCGAGGACGCTACGCCGGGCCGGTGGGCTGGGTCGGCGCCGACGGCGACGGGGAGTGGGCCATCGCCCTGCGCTGCGCTCAGGTGGGTTCGGCCGGCGACGTCACCGCCTACGCCGGCTGCGGGATCGTTCTCGACTCCGATCCGGAGAAGGAACTCGCCGAGACCAGGATGAAGTTCCGGCCGATCGTCGAGGCCTTCGACGCCTAGGAAGCGGCCAGGCGGCCCTTTTCAACCTTGATGTCGTACGTGGCGTCCGGCCAGCTGAGGTCCATCCGCGTGAGCGCGTCGATGAGCAGGTGCTGCACCGCGAGGCGGGCGTACCATTTTCGGTCGGCAGGGACGACGAACCAGGGCGCGGTTTTCGTCGAGGTTCGCTCCAGCGCCACCTGGTAGGCCTCCTGGTAGGCCGGCCAGTGCAGGCGCTCGTCGACGTCGCCGGGGTTATATTTCCAGTACTTGTCTTTACGGTCGAGCCGCTCTCCGAGGCGCGACTTCTGCTCGTTGGAGCTGATGTGCAGCATCACCTTGACGATTGTCGTGCCCTCGTCGGTGAGCTCCTGCTCGAAGGCGTTGATCTCGTCATAGCGCTTGTCGATCTTCTCCAGCGGGTACAGGTCGCGTACTCGGGTGATCAGCACATCCTCGTAGTGGGAGCGGTCGAAGACGCCGATTCGGCCGGCCTGGGGCAGTCGCTTGCGGATACGCCAGAGAAAGTCGTGTGAGAGTTCGGCCTTGGTGGGCGCCTTGAATGCGAAGTGGTCGACGCCCTGCGGATCGGCAGCGCCGACGACGTGGCGAACGATTCCGCCCTTGCCGGCGGTATCCATGGCCTGGAGTACGAGAAGAACGCTGCGCTGGTCCCCGTTCTGGCTGCTTGCGAAGAACATCTCCTGGTGGTGCGCGAAGATGTCCGCACCCTTCCCGAGGGCATCGGCCGCGTGCTTCTTCTTCCCGTCGAAGCCGGGAGTTGACCTCGTGTCGACGTCCGAGAGGGTGAAACCCGGATTCACGCGGAGCGAATCGATGGGGTCGACGGTCCAGAACTTTTCGATCTTCGATTTCGCGCCCATGCAGTGCTCCCTCGCCCGCGGTTCAATCCGCCCACCCTAGCGCCAGTGACGGCCGGGGAGCTAGCGAACGAGAGGAACTTCGAGGATGCTCGGTCCGGAGGGCGGCGCGGTCAGGGACCGCTCCAGGTCGCTCCGCGTGGCGGCGCGGCCGTACTCCCAGCCGTAGGCGGCGGCGAGCGCAGACAGGTCGACCTTCTGGGGCGTGAAGAGCACCCGGTCCATGGCGGCCGACGACGCGGCGGCGGCAACCTCGAGGCCGTCGAAGATCGTGCCGCCGCCGTCGTTTCCGACTACGAGCTGCACCCTGGGGAGCGGCTCCCCCGGTGGCAGGTGAAGCGACCCGGCGTCGTGCAGGAGGGCCAGGTCGCCCAGCAGCAGCCGGGTCACCCCGGTCGATCGTGGGTCCTGCCCGGTCTGGCTGGCCAGCGCGATACCGAGGGCCGTCGCGACCGTACCGTCAATCCCGGAGAGCCCGCGGTTGGAGTGCACCGTGATCTTCTTGCCCGGCACGCGGCCGTCGGCCTCCCTGATCAGCCGGGAAGCCCCGAACACGAGGCGGTCGTGCGGCCAGGAAGCGCGCCACACGGCATCCACCAGCATGGGCCGGGTGACGGGGGCGCGCATGTGGGCGAGCTCGGCGCGTGTGATGCCCCGTTTGTCGATCGGCACCGCGGCCAGCTCGGGGTCGTCGGCCAGGATGCGTCGGCTGGTCATGACCCAGCGGCCCAGCCATTGCCGGCCCTCCGGGCTGCCGGCGGCAATGATGGCCGCCTCGGCGGGCACCGCTGCGCCGACGAATTCACTCACACGGTGGCCCGGGTTGTACCGCTCGGCGCCGGTCGGAGCCACGACGATGGTCTGCACGCCGGCCCGCTCGATCAGTGCCGGGATCTCCCGGCTCAGCGTGGGGTGACCGAACACGATGGCGCGTTCGACGAGACCGCCGAAGTCACTGTCGCGAAGCAGCTGCCGGTAGGCCGCCACGAGGGTCGGCCCAAAGCGTGATCCGCTGGACACTTCGGCCAGCAGCGGCCATCCTCCCGCGCGGGCCAGTTCCTCTGCGGCGGGCCCGGAGGCGTGGCCGGCAATGACGACCGTGCGGGGGCCTGCGGCGAGCACCAGCGGCGGTTGCACCCGCGTTTGATCCGGGCCCTCGGGCGCTGGGTGTGCGGGCGGGGGCGGGGACTCCAGCTCCTCCGCAGTGAGTGTGACCGCCGACGCGAGCGGTTCCCTGAAAGACAGATTCAGCTGCACCGGCCCGGGGTCGGCTGACCGGGCGCCGGTCGCCGCGCTCATCGCCCGTCCGGCGAGGGCGATCGCCTCGTCGGCCTCGCCGGCGTCACCGACCGGGGCCGGCTGGTCGACGCTGAGTCGCACCGCACCACCGAACATGCCCGGCTGCACGGTGGTCTGGTTCGACCTGATTCCGCGCAGCTCATCGGGGCGATCGGCGGTGAGCAGAACCAGCGGAACCCCTGAATGGTGGGCCTCGAGCACGGCCGGGTGCAGGTTAGCGACCGCAGTGCCCGATGTGGTTACAACGAGTGCGGGGGTGCCGGTTTCGATCGCGAGCCCCAGGGCCAGGAACCCGGCCCCGCGTTCGTCGATGCGCACATGCAGGCGGATGAGCCCAATCCGCTCGAGCTCGGCGCAGGCCAGGGCGAGCGCCTGCGACCGCGACCCGGGGCTCACGACGACGTCTTGCACTCCGAGCCGCACGAACTCGCTGAGCAGGGCAACGCTGAAGGCCGTCGCAGGGCTCGCGACGTGGGCTGATTCAGCCACCGACCGGCTCAGGCGTCCCGGCGGTCGGGCTGTTCGCCCTCACCCGGATCGGACTTCTTTGGGTCGAATCCGGCGGTGCCGGCCGTCCCTGGGGTGCCGCCGGTGCGCGGATCGGGCTTGTCGAGATCGGAGAGCTCCTGCTCCATCTGGCGAATCCTCTCCTGCTGCTCGCCCTCGCGCTTGAGGCGGAGGAGGAACTCGGGGTCGTCATCGGGGGCCAGAGAGCGCGGTGCGCGGCGGCCGACGCCCCCCTGGCGCCCGCGGCCGACAAACAGCCACAGCAGCGGGCCGATAACCGGCACCAGGATGAGCACGAAAATCCAGACCCAGCGGGGAAGGCCGCGGATGCGGTTGCGGTCGAAGAGCGCGCAGTCCACCAGCGTGTAGACCGTGAGGATCACAACGACCAGTCCGAGACCAATCAAGAGGCGGGGCATATGCCCAATTGTAGGCCGCTCGGCCGAGAGTCCGGTGAGTACCCTCCCACCTGCGCGTCCTAAGCTGAAAGCATGAAGGCCGTTCCCGCTTGGTTGTCGTATTCCGTTATCCGAATGCTTATGTTCGTCGTCCCTCTCGGCATCCTGCTCGCGTTGCAGATCGAGGGGTGGCTGGCGGCCCTCCTGGCCGCCGTGATCGGGCTCTGCCTGTCGTACATTTTCCTGCGCAAGCCCCGGGAGAACGTGGCCCGTGACATCTACGCGGCGCGGCACCGGGACGTCGAGCCCGTTCATCCGGACGCGGAATCGGAAGACGCCGCGCTCGACCGCCGCGACCGCGCAAACGATCAGCCGTCTGGACGCGAGGGCTAAGAGCCTAGAGCGCGAAGGCGAGACCGAGCAGCAGCCCGTAGCCCAGCGCGGCGAAGCTGGTCAGCTGGAGGGCGAGAACCAGCTCCCGCGATGTCTTGGCCGTCACGGTGATCAGGCAGGCCGGCAGCACGAGCAGCAGCACAAAGAAGGTCAGGTACGCCAATGGGTAGAAGATCGTGAAGAACAGGGCGATCACGAACGGCGCGAGCAGGAAGACACAGAAGGCGACGCGCGAGCCCGTGCTCCCGATGAGGACCGCGAGGGTGCGCTTGCCGGCGGCCTTGTCCGAGTCCCGGTCGCGGAGGTTGTTGACCATGAGCACCGCGCAGGCGATCAAGCCGATGCCGATCGCGCTCAGCCAGCTCTCGGTGTTGACCGTTCCCGCCTGCACGAAGGTCGTGCCGAGGGTTGCGACAAGGCCGAAGAAGACGAAGACGAACAGTTCGCCGAGACCGTAGTACCCGTACGGCCTCTTGCCGCCGGTGTAGAGCCACGCGGCTCCGATGGCGGCAGCCCCCACGGCGAGGAGCCACCACTGCTGGGTGATGACGACGAGCGTCAGACCGGCGAGCGCCGCGAGGCCGAAGAATGCGAGGGCCACGCTGAGAACGGCCGACGGCTTCGCCGCGCCCGAGCCGGTCAGCCGGGCCGGGCCGACGCGGTGCGCGTCCGTGCCGCGGATGCCGTCCGAGTAGTCGTTCGCGTAGTTCACGCCGATCTGCAGGCACAGGGCGACGACGAGAGCCAGCAGGGCCCGAACCGGGTGGAACACACCGGGCCCGGACGCGACGATGGCAGCGCCGGTGCCGAGGGCAACCGGTGCGATCGCGAGTGGCAGCGTCCGGAGCCTGGCTCCGGATACCCAGTCGGAGGCGGTGGCGGGCTTGACCTTCGCCGGGCCCTTGCGCGGCGCGCCATTCTTTTTCCCCGGGCGCTTCGCCTGCGCAAGCTGTTCCGCCGGATTCATCCGCTGCATTTTGGGCCTGACCGGCCGCGCTCCGTGTGCCACGAACCCATGTTACCGGGCCTCCCTCTCCGCCCGGAGGATCTCGCGCAACGCCTGCCGGTCGGGTTTCCCCGACGCCAGCGCGGGGATCGACTCGACGAACACGAGCCGCGAGGGTCTGGCCGCCTTGCCCAGAACGGATGCCACGGCCTCCCGGATGCCGCGGAGATCCGTCGTTTCGACCGGGCTGACCCCCGGCGCCGGAACCACGATGACCGGGACCTGCCCCCACTCCTCGTCGTCGTCCGGGACCGCGACGGCCTCGGCCCGGCCGGGCAGGGAGCGCACGATGCGTTCAATGGCCTCCAGGGACACCTTTTCGCCGCCGGAGATGATGACGTTGTCGGCCCGGCCGAAAACCCGCACCAGCCCGGTCTCCGGGTCGACCGCCCCCAGGTCTCCGGTGCGGTACCAGCGCACGCCGTGCTCGTCTATGAAGTGCCCCGCGGTTCGCGCCGCATCACCCAGATAGCCCTCGGCAAGTACGGCGCCCGAGATCTCGAGCTGCCCGCCGACGACCCGAACCCTGGTGTCCCCGATCGGGATCCCGTCGTACACGCAGCCGCCCGAGGTCTCCGACGAGCCGTAACTGCGGAAGACGCGCAGGTCGAGCTCGATCGCCCGGCGCAGGAGCTCAGGCGGTACCGCCTGGCCGCCGACGAGGATGCCGGTGAATCGGCGCAGGATG
Source organism: Cryobacterium sp. (assembly GCA_039924805.1). Classification (GTDB taxonomy): domain Bacteria; phylum Actinomycetota; class Actinomycetes; order Actinomycetales; family Microbacteriaceae; genus Cryobacterium. The sequence continues at coordinate 18,040 of JBDTAA010000039.1, read as the reverse complement.
GTGAGGCCGCGACGGTCACCGACCGCGGTATCCATCAGCCTGGCCAGCTGCACCGGGACGAGGGAGGTGAACCTGAGGGGCTCCGCGAGCCGCTCCGCGAGGTCGATGAACGCCTGCGGATCGAATCCACCCTGCGGCAACACGAGCGGGGTGGTGTCCGCCGCGATCGATCGGACGAGCACCTGCACGCCCGCGATGTAGTGGGCCGGGAGCGCGAGGAGCCATTGGCCGGAACCGCCGAGGGCGACACTTGACGCGGCGGCGCTGGCCAGGAGTGCATTCGTGCTCAGCATGACCCGCTTCGGAACACCGGTCGATCCGGATGTTTCGATCACGACGGCCACACGGCGTGGGACCACCCCGACCTGGGTCTGGAGGGCGGGCCCTGCCGCCGGCATCACGGCGTCGCCCTGCGCGGTCAGCGCGAGGCGCAGTATCTCCCGGAGCGCCAGTGGGTCGTCGTCGGAAACCGAGCGCAACGGCCTGATCATGTGAGCGCCTAGAACTGCCAGGGGTATGGGCCCCAGTCCGGCTCGCGTTTCTCGAGAAACGCATCGCGCCCCTCAACGGCCTCATCGGTGCCGTAGGCGAGGCGGGTCGCCTCGCCGGCGAAGACCTGCTGGCCGACGAGCCCGTCGTCGACGGCGTTGAAGGCAAACTTCAACATGGGGATGGCCGTGGGCGACTTGGTCAGGATGTCGCGGGCCCAGTCGAGCGCCTCGGCCTCGAGGTCGGCGTGCGGCACGACCGCGTTCACCGAGCCCATGTCCATCGCGCGCTGCGCCGAGTATTCGCGGGCGAGGAAGAAGACCTCCCTCGCGACCTTCTGGCCGACCTGGCGGGCGAAGTAGGCGCTTCCGTAGCCGGCGTCGAAGGATCCAACGTCGGCATCCGTCTGTTTGAACTTGCCGTGCTCCGCGCTGGCGATACTGAGGTCGCAGACCACATGGAGGGAATGCCCGCCGCCCGCCGCCCAGCCGGGGATAACCGCGATGACGACCTTGGGCATGAAGCGGATGAGGCGTTGCACCTCGAGGATGTGCAAGCGGCCCAGCGCCGTGGGCGCCGTCGCGGTGGTCGAGCCCGCCCTTACCTCATCGTCCGCGTACTTGTAGCCGTCGCGGCCACGGATGCGCTGGTCGCCCCCCGAGCAGAATGCCCACCCGCCATCCTTGGGACTGGGTCCGTTCCCGGTCAGCAGCACAACGCCGATGCGCGGGTTGGTGCGGGCGTCTTCGAGGGCAGCGTAAAGTTCATCGACGGTCCGCGGGCGGAAGGCGTTGCGCACCTCCGGCCGGTTGAAAGCGACCCTGGCGATGCGGCCGGTGAGGTCGTGGTGGTACGTCACGTCGGTGAGCGTGTCGAAACCGGTGACATCCCGCCACTGGCTCGCGTCAAAGATTTCGGACACCTGTTCGGTCATTCCCCAAGACTACGCGGGCGCGATCGCGGATTTCGCGGGTGTCCCCCTTTAGGAGGGCACAGATTGGCCCACTGACCTGCCGATTGTCAACCCCCTTGAGCGGCTGGCCGTAGGCCTGTGTACTTGTCTCCTTGGTACGACCCGGAGGTGTCATGAACAACGTAGGCGTAGGCGGCCCGAACCGTCACGAACTAAGAATTACCGAGCTGTCGCCCACCGAATGGCGAGTCTGTGACGAGTCGATCACCGAGGGAGACCCATCGGCCGTACTCGGCTTCATCCAGCGAGTGCAGGGCGCGTACGAGGTGACCGACCTCGGCCGGCTCCGGGAACGCACCTACTTCTCGTCCTTCGCCCGAGCGATGTCGAGTTTCGCAGGCAGGAAGGTGCTGTCATGAGCATCACCGCGCATTCCGCTCCCTCGAGCGCACGTTACGGCCGCGCATCCACCGATGCGTTCGGCGACTACCTGCGTCGCATCGGCAAAGGCGCCCTGCTCACCGCGGAAGACGAAGTGGACCTCGCCCGCCGGATCGAAGTGGGCCTCTTCGCTGAGGAAAAACTGCTCAAGGGCATCGCCGATCCCACCCTCGAACGCGAATTGGCGTGGCTCGTTCATGACGGACGGCGCGCCAAGAACCACTTCATCGAGGCCAACCTGCGGCTCGTCGTGAGTATCGCGAAGCACTACTCCGGGCGCGGAGTTCCCATCATGGACCTGGTCCAGGACGGCAACATCGGCCTTGTGCGGGCGGTCGAGAAGTTCGACTTCATGACCGGGTACAAGTTCTCCACGTACGCCACGTGGTGGATCCGCCAGGCAATCCACCGCGGCATGGCCGACAAGTCACGCATGATTCGCATCCCGGTGCACACGGCAGAGAAGCTCAACAAGATCAAGCGGATTCGCCGGGACCTGACGAGCACGCTCGACCGCGATCCCACCGTGCGCGAGCTGGCTGAAGCCACCCAGATACCCGCCCGCGATGTGTCCCGGCTGCTGCAGTACGACAACGAACCGATCTCCCTGCACGCACCGGTCGGCGACGGCATCGGGGACATCTCCGAGTTGATCATTGACGACGACCTGCCTCAACCGGACGAGTACGCCACCCTGACGCTCCGGGCTGCGGACATCACCTTCTACCTCGACGCGTTGCCACCGAGGGAACGGGCGATCCTGCAGGCGAGGTTCGGCCTCGACGGCGATGCCCCGCGAACTCTCGACCAGATCGCACTCATCCAGGGAGTGACCCGGGAACGGGTGCGGCAAATCGAGAAGCGCGCGCTTGCCTTGCTCCACGTGCCGCGACTGGAGCGCTATCTGAGGGACTAGGCCCCCCAAATTGGAGCGTGTTGTCGGGCTTCAATCGGGCGTAGTCTCACAAGCCTGGGGACGGAGAGCGACGCAATGGGCAAGCTGACGTACGATTCGACGCTGACCGCCGATTTCGATGATCGGATACTTGCCCATATTCAGGTTGTCATCGGCGCCAAGCTCCGACGTGGCGAATCCTTCTACTTCACCTGGCGGGACGACCCCCAGGGCGGCGGGGGCCGAAGCACCATCTGGCTGAATCCCGGAATCCCGATCGCGTACAAGTATTTCGGCGCCCGAACCCCGAGCCTGAACCGTGAGTGGATCGAAGCGCTCATGTTCACCGCCAACTCCTCCGGCGGACTGCAAATCGTTCCCGAGCCCCACCCGGCGCCGACAACGCTGACAAAGGCGACGCCGTGAACAGAATCGACATCGTCTACGGCAGCAGGCCCTATTCCCTGGGCGGGCGAAGCCTCGATTCCATCCAGGAGGAGATCTCTTCTGCTCTCGACTCCGGCCGGCCATATTGGCTTCGGGTCAACAGCGGTGAGGGTCGCATCGAGGACGCCTACCTTCTGATTCTGCCGGGAATCCCCATTGCCGTCGTCAACGTCAAGCCGAACCACAACGGCGCGGATGCAGGGCCCGAGCCCGACAATGCGTTCATGCGCGACGTACTCTGACCCGTCTCCCCCTGAGGAGCCTCCCCGGAGTCGCCTCCCTGACCCGGGGCTGGTGCAAGACTGGGTGGCATGCTGCCCTCACTGGACGAGTTGCTCGGCACCGCGCGCGTCGTCGCGCTGCCACTGATCACGCGGTTCCGCGGCCTCGACGCGCGCGAGGCCCTGCTGCTACGCGGCCCGTTCGGCTGGACCGAGTTCTCTCCGTTCGTCGAATACGACGACGCCGAGGCCGCGGCCTGGCTTCGGGCGGCCATCGAATTCGGCTGGCGCGAAGCGCCGGCGCTGCTGCGCACGAGCGTCCCGGTGAACGCCACGGTGCCCGGTGTCGCTCCGGACGCGGTGGCCGGGGTGCTCGCCCGCTTCCCGGGCTGCCGCACGGCGAAGGTGAAAGTGGCCAGCGCCGAGCAGACCCTGGCCGAGGATGTGGCGCGGGTGCGCGCAGTGCGCGCCGCGCTCGGGCCGGAGGGACGCATTCGTGTCGACGCGAACGGCCTCTGGAACGTCGATGAAGCCGAGCACGCCATGCACGCCCTGGCCGGCTTCGACCTCGAGTACGTCGAGCAGCCCTGCGCGAGCGTCGAGGAGCTCGCGGAGATCCGATTGCGAACGAGGTATATGGGGATTCCGATCGCGGCGCACGAGAGCGTGCGCAATGCCGATGACCCGCTCGCGGTCGCCCGGGCCGGCGCCGCGGACATCCTCGTGGTGAAGGCCGCCCCTCTGGGCGGGATCCGCGCGGCCCTGGCGATCACCGGTCAGACCGGACTCCCGGTCGTGGTCTCGAGCGCCCTGGACACCTCGATCGGCATTTCGATGGGCGCGCACCTCGCCGCTGCCCTGCCCGAGCTTGCCTTCGACTGCGGCCTCGGGACCGCCGCCCTGCTGGCCGCGGATGTCACGTCCGCACCGCTCGTCCCGGTCGACGGGCACGTCCCCGTGCGCCGCGTCACGCCGGAACCGGCGCTGCTCGAGTGCTACGCGGCGCCGGCCGACCGTCGAGACTGGTGGCTCGATCGCCTGGCGCGCACGCACGCGCTCGTCGCCGGCTGACGCGGGTCTCGACAGGCTCGACACCGGCGCGGGCTCGAGCACCGGCGCAGGGGTTACAGGCCGGAGTAGGCGTGCAGACCCTTGAAGAAGACGTTCACGATCCCGAAATTGAACATGACCGCGCTGAATCCGATGATCGCCAGCCATGCCGACCGTGAGCCGCGCCATCCGCGGGTCGCCCTCGCGTGGATGTACCCGGCGTAGATGGTCCAGATGATGAAGGTCCAGACCTCCTTGGTGTCCCAGCCCCAGTAGCGGCCCCAGGCCCGCTCGGCCCAGATCGAGCCGGCCATCAGGGTGAAGGTCCAGAGGATGAAGCCGATGATGTTGATCCGGTAGGCGAGGTTTTCCAGGGTCGCCGCGGAGGGCAGGGTCGCCACGAACCGCAGCCGAACGGCCTTGGCGTCGGCGACGAGGGTCTCCCGTTTGAACTGCAGCAGCTGCACGGCCGACAGTGCGAATCCGATCGCGAAGAATCCGGTGCCGAGCGACGCGACGAAGACATGGATGACGAGCCACACCGATTGGAGCGCCGGCGGCAGAGGGGCCACTTCAACGTAGAAGCTGAGGGCGGCGATCCCCAGCAGAATCAGCACGAGGCCGGTGACGAACGTGCCGAGGAAGCGCAGGTCCGCCCGGGTCAACACGATCAGGAACACCGTCATGATGAGGAGGGTTCCGGTCATCGCGAACTCGTACATGTTGGCCCAGGGCACCCGACCGGCCGCCACGCCGCGGAGCACGGCGGCGCTGAGGTGCAGCGCCCAGGCGAGCACCGTGAGCGAGACCCCGACGCGGAGGCTGGCCGAGCGGCCATAGGGCGTGCTCGCGTCGTTGGCCATGCGGGCGCTGATGCGGGTCAGGGTCGTCGTGCCCCCGGACGCGAGCGCGGCAGATTCTCCGGCGTCGGCAGCGAGCTGCGCATCGACCTGCGCGGCATCCACCGCAGAGGAGCGCCTGGCCAGGTCGATCGCGAAGGCGATGAAGGCAAACGCGTACACGCCCATGGCCGAGTACAGGCTCAGGATCGAGAGCTCATTGAGATTCACTGTGCCAGCCTAATTCTGTTCGGGGGTCGGAGCGAGCGGTAGCGCCGAAAGCTGGGCGCCGTGCCGGTCGGCGAGGTCTGCAACGGCAGCCTCGAGGGCAGGGTCGTCGCCGCGGGCGAGGCCCGCGTACTCGAGGCGCACCGATCCGTCGTCCTGGCGGATCGCTTTCACCCACACGCGGCGGCGCGGGATGAAGAGGGAGGTGAGCAGCCCGAGGAGCACGAGGACAGCGAACAGGAGCACCCAGCCCTGGGTCGGATCGTGGTGGATGTCGAATGACGCGAACCGCAGGACGGACCCGGAGAAGTCGCCCTTCTTCGCGCCGGGGTTGGCATCGTCGAAGGTGACGGAGCCGAGCCCGTTCGGGAGCTGCTGGGTCTCGCCTGGCTTCAGTTCGAGCGGCTTGACCGTGGTCGTGCGGGTGGCCAGGGCGTCCATCTTGTCGGTGTCGAGCGAGTAGACGGATGTCGGAACACCCTCGTCGAGTCCCAGGTTGCCGGCGTAGACGTTGAGGGTCAGCAGCGGGTACTGCAGGTCCGGGAAGGAGGAGAAGTAGGCGCCCGACTGCGCTTCGGCTTGGGTCGGATAGAAGAATCCGATCATGCCGAGCTGTTTCTTCAGCCCCTCGGGGACCTTCACCACTCCGAGGGAGGTGAGGTTCGCGTCCTGAGGCAGGAAGGGAATCGAGTCGGTGAAGACGACCTTGCCGTCCGGGTCCTTGACCGTGATCGTGGGTGCATAACCGTTGCCGAGGAGGTAGACGTCGGTATCGCCGGTGCGGAGGGGACCGTTCACTTTGACGTTTCCGGGCTCCGCGGCCTGGCCCCGTTTCGTGACCGATACGTCGGCCGTGAAGTCGAGCGGCTGGCCGAAGGCCTTCAGGTTCTGCGTCTCGTAGGCGACCGTGAAGTCGTCGAGCTTCAGCTTGTAGGGGTCTAGGCTCGCGTCGTCGAAGAAGCGGCCCGGGTTGAACGAGTCGTAGGACAGCAGGGTGTTCACGAACGTCTGGCCTTCGACGAGCACCCGCTGCCCGCTGAAGCCGAATCCACTGCCGAAGCCGACCGTGACCAGGATCCCGACCAGTGCCGAATGGAAGACGAGGTTGCCGGTTTCGCGCAGGTAGCCGCGCTCGGCAGAGACCGAGACCTCGCGGCCGCTCTCACAGCGTTCGACCCGGTATCCGCTGGATTTCAGGAGCCCGCGCGCGGACTCGACCGCCGCGGCGGCATCCGTTCCCGCGGGGGCGTCTCTGCTGGTGAACCCGGCCAGCCTCGCCAGGTGCGCGGGTGTCTTCGGTGGCTTCGCCCGGAGCGCCTGAAGGTGGTGCCGCGTGCGCGGGATCACGCAGCCGATCAGGGAAACGAAGAGGAGGAGGTAGATCGCCGAAAACCAGGCGGAGGAATAGACGTCGAAGGCCTGGATCGTATCGAGCGCTGGCGCAAGATCGGGGTTGTCCGCGAAGTATTGGGTGACGCCGTTCGGGTCGGAGCTGCGCTGGGGCACGAGCGATCCGGGGACCGCCGCGATCGCCAGCAGCAGCAGCAGAAACAACGCCGTGCGCATGCTCGTGAGTTGGCGCCAGAACCAGCGCAGCCAGCCGATGAAGCCGAGCCGGGGTTGGGTGATTTCGGTGCCCGCCGCTGCTGGACGGGAATCGTAATGGTCAGATGGCCGGGACAAAGCTGCCAATCACCCCTTGCAGATCGAGGAGCCAGGCATTCCAGAGGCCGCTCACCATGAGCACTCCGATGAGTATGAGGAGTGCGCCGCCCACCAGGTTGATCACCCGAGTATGCCGCTTCAGGAAGGCTACGGCCCCGGTGGCCCAGCTGAGGCCGAGGGCGATCAGCAGGAAGGGGATGCCGAGGCCGAGCGCGTAAAACAGGGCCAGGAGCCCACCCTGCCACGGCGACCCGGTACCGAGGCTGAGCGAGTTGATGGCGGTCAGCGTCGGGCCGGTGCACGGCGTCCAGCCGATCGCGAAAACGGCGCCGAGGACCGGCGCTCCGGCCAGGCCCATCCGTGGCCGCCACGACGACTTGACCTGGCGCTGCATGGCACCGAACTGGCCGACGAAGACGAGGCCGAGCAGGATGACGACGGCACCGGCGATCCGGGTTACCAGGTCGCGGTACTGGTTGAGCCAGAAGCCGGCCGCACCGAAGACGACGCCCGTGAGAACGAAGACGAGCGTGAAGCCCAGGATGAAGAGGGCGACGCCGGCCAGCAGCCGATTGCGGCCGCGTCGGTCACCCGGGCCGGTGGATGTGCGCCCGTCGGTGAACCCGCCGATGTAGGCGAGGTAGCCGGGCACGAGGGGGAGGATGCACGGCGACGCAAACGAGACGAGCCCGGCAAGCAGCGCAATCGGGATTGCCACGATGAGCTGGCCGCTGAAGACGATCTCGCCGAACGGATCACCCACGCCGTTCCTCGGCGATCGTGTCGCGAATGAGGGTCTCCAGGATCGACGGCGCCGACACGCGGCCGAGGATGCGAGCGGCCACGCGGCCGGAGGAATCCAGCACCAGCGTGGTCGGTACGGCGTTGGGAGGGATACTCCCGCTGAACGCCAGCTGCATGGCGCCGTCGTCGACGTCCATCACGGAGGGGTAGGTAATGCCGTAGGTGTCGCCGAACGCGATCGCGTTGGCGGGCCGGTCGCGCACGTTCACGCCGAGGAATGACGCGCCCTTCCCGTCGAACTCCTGGCTGAGCTTCTGCAGGTCGGGGGCCTCCGCACGACACGGCGCGCAGCTGGCGTACCAGAAGTTGAGGACGACGACCTCGTTCGCGTAGTCGGCCGAGGACACGGCCTGCCCGGTTTCGATCGTGCCGCTCCAGGAGACCGGGGCGCCCCGCTTGGCCTCGGGGATCTCGGTCCAGCTACCGTCACCGGCGATGAAGCCCTTGCCGCTGCCGGCCCGGTACTGCTCGGCGAGCGGGTCGGAGGAGCAGCCGGAGAGGATGACCGCGACGGTCACAATTCCTATGAGGGCAGCCAGGCGTGCACGGCGGGTCATACGGCCCCGACATCCGTGGCCAGCACCTGCAGGTGAGCGGCCGGGTTGGCATACCCGGACTCGACGAAGCCCTCGCCGCGCCAGCTCAGCGTCGTGATGCTGGAGAGTTCACAACGGCGTTTGCGCGGATCGTGGGCCAGCCGCTCGCCGGCGAGGGCCCGGTGCACCATCCAGATCGGCAGCTGGTGGCTCACGAGAACAACGTCCCCGTCGTCGACCGAGCGCCAGGCGGCGTCGATGGCGGCGAGCATGCGGTCTGCGATCGACCGGAACGGTTCGCCCCAGCTCGGGCGGAGGGGATTCACCAGCGACGGCCAGTTGCGCGGGTCACGGAGTGCACCGCCCGGTCCGGACAGCCGGGTTCCCTCGAAGCGGTTCGTCGGCTCCATCACACGCTCGTCGGTCGTCAGCGGCAGGTTGAACGCTGCCGCGAGTGGAGCGGCCGACTCGAGGGTGCGCTGCAGCGGGGACGAGATGATGCTCACGACCGGCCGACCCCTGTCGACCAGCTCCGCAGCGGCCGCCGCCGCCATCTTCGCCCCGAGTGGGGACAAGCCGAAACCGGGCAGTCTGCCGTAGAGAACGCGTTCGGGGTTGAAAACCTCGCCGTGCCTCACGAGATGTACCTGGCTAGCTACCACCCGTCCAGTCTACGGAGCGCCCACCCGCGAATTCGCCGAGAGCCCGTGCGGCTAAACTTGCCGGGTGACTGAGCGCATATTGATCAAGAACCTGGCCGCCCTCGATGACGGCACCGTTTCGGTGTCCGGGTGGGTCGATACCGTGCGCGACCAGAAGAAGGTGCAATTCGTCGTGCTCCGTGACGAGTCGGGCGCCGTGCAGCTGGTGAACCCGCGCAACAGCGATGCCGACGGCGTCGTCATCGCCGATGAGCCGGCCACGAGCATCTCCTCCCTGTCGCAGGGCAGCTTCGTGACCGTCACCGGCCAGCTCAAGCACGACGAGCGGGTCAAGCTCGGCGGGATCGAGATCAAGCTGGCCACCCTGGAGATCGTCACCCTCGCGATCCCCGAGACGCCGATCGCGGCGGACTCCAGCCTGGACAAGCGCCTGGACTGGCGCTTCCTCGACCTGCGCAACCCGAAGCAGAACCTCATCTTCCGCATCCAGACCACGTTCGAGCACGCGCTGCGCACGTATTGGATCGACAACGACTTCATCGAACTGCACACGCCGAAGCTCATGGCCAGCGCAAGCGAGTCGAGCGCCGAACTGTTCGAAGTCGGGTACTTCGACACCAAGGCCTACCTGGCGCAGAGCCCCCAGTTCTACAAGCAGATGGCGCAGTCCGCCGGCTTCGGCAAGATGTTCGAGGTGGGCCCGGCATTCCGCGCCGACCCATCGTTCACCAGCCGCCACGCCACCGAGTTCACCAGCATCGACTCCGAGATCAGCTGGATCGACAGCCACGAAGACGTCATGCAGCTCCACGAGAACCTTCTCGTTGCCGCGTTCACAGCCGTCAAGGCGAAGCACGGCGACGAGGTCAAGGCCCTCTTCGACGTCGAGGTGACCGTGCCGACCCAGCCGTTCCCGCGGATCCCCCTCGCCGAGGCCAAGGAGATCGTCAAGGAGCACGGCTACGAGGTCCCCCGCGACGACGACGACATGGACCCGGAGGGTGAGCGCCGGATCGCCGCCTACGTTCGCGAGACATTCGGCCACGAATTCGTGTTCCTCACGGACTATTCGTCGAGCATCCGCCCGTTCTACCACATGCGCCACGATGGCGATCAGGGCCTGACGAAGAGCTACGACCTCATCTTCAACGGCACGGAGATTTCCACGGGAGCGCAGCGCGAGCACCGCATCGACGTGCTGGTGGAGCAGGCCAAGGAGAAGGGCCTCGACCCGGAGGAGCTCGGGGTGTATCTCGACTTCTTCCGCTACGGCGTTCCGACGCACGGCGGATTCGGCATGGGACTCGCCAGGGTGCTCATGCTCATGCTGCACGAGGCCAGCATCCGCGAGGTCACGTATCTGTTCCGCGGCCCCACGCGCCTCGAGCCGTAGCCCGCACGCTTCCCCTGCCCCGCGAAAACGCACTCGTGGTCGTTATGAGTGCGTTTTAGTGACCACGACTGCGCCTTCGCGGGGCAGTGCGGAGAAGGCTGTGGACAAGTTCGACGCGGTGCAAGCCGAAAGCCGCATCCTGACGGCGTGCGATTACGTGCGAGCATTCCCCCGCAGCTGCGGGGACAGGCATTCCTCACGACCGACCTGCCCCCCGGCATTGCCGGGCGCAGCCGGCTGCGCGCGCCCGATGTGCAACGGCCGTCCCGAGGCGTGTGCGCGATCGACCTCGACCTCGACGCCGTACTCGACAGATGCGCCGGATACCTGCCGCGGATGCCGGCGGGCCAGGCCTTCAGTCACACGACGGCCGCGCAGCTGTATCTGATCCCGCTTCCCCCCGCCGTGGCGGGCTCGCGGATCCTCCATGTTGCCGTGAACGGCTTGCGGCAACCCCCTCGCGTCACCGGCGTTGTCGGTCACACGCTCGGCGGCATCGACGATGGATTCAGGCAACACCGGGGCTTCGTCGTGACGGACCCGGTATCGACCTGGTGCCAGCTCGCAGCCCGGCTCACTCTCTACGACCTCGTCGCCGCCGGCGACTACCTCGTTTCCGGGCGCGTCACCGACGCCGGTCGCGAGCCTCCGCTGGCCACGATCGCCGAACTGCGAGCCGGCGTGCTGCGCTATGCCGGGCGACGCGGGGCGAAGAACCTGCGGCAGGCGATCGAACGAGTGCGGACCGGTGTGGATTCGCGACCCGAGACGTGGCTTCGGCTCATCCTCATCGACGACGGGCTCCCCGAACCGGTGGTCAACGAGGCGATATTCAGTTCCGCCGGTGTGCGCCTCGGAAAACCGGACCTCGCCTACCGGTGGGCACGGCTCCTGTTCGAGTACGAGGGCGACGAACATCGGCTGAGCAAGGAGCGCTTCCGCCGCGACATTGCTCGACGAGAAATCTTCGAGAGCGAGCGATGGCGCGTCATGCGGGTGATCCCAGACGACATCTTCACGAATCAACGCGCGTTCCTCATTCGCGTGCGGCACGTCATCGCCCAGCAAACCTCCGCGAACCCGCAGTCGTGGTCGTTGTGAGCGCGTTTTGACGACCACAAGTGCGTTTTCGCGGGAGGGATCGGGAGGGATCGGGAGGGATCTAGAACTCGAGGTCGACAGCCATGCGCTGGGCAACGACCGTGCGGATGAAGGCGCCGGCCTTCTGGTGCTCCGGGTGAACCTGGTACCGGGCGACGGCGTCGAGGTCGTCGAAGTCGGCGATCAGCACGACGTCCCAGTTGTCACCGCCGGCGACATCGGCGCCCACGGTCAGCGAGCGGATCTCGTCGATGACACCGACGAGCGACTCCAGCGCATCGGCAATGCGCGCCGCGTGGTCGGCCTTCTCGGCCGGGTCTGCCGTCGCGAGCCGCCAGGAGACGACATGGCGGATGCTCATCGCAGGTCCAGAAGCGCTGTGCGCAGGCGCAGGGGGTCTATCCGCCAATAGTTGTGCACCTTGCCGTTGATCAGCAGCACGGGAATGTCCTCGACATACAGTTCCCTCAGCTCGGCGTCATCGAGGATCGAAACCTCTTCGAGGATCACCTCGGGCGCGGTGGGGTGGCCGGTGATCTTCTCGACCACGCTCCCGATCAGCTCCCGCGCATCATCGCAGAGGTGACAGCCCGGCTTTCCGATCAAGGTGAGGTGTGCGGTTGGCATCCTTCCACCCTAGGCGCGGATCATCCGCCTCGACACCGCAAAGCCTGAGAACCTGCCCGCACTACGGGCAAGCAAAAAGCGCCAGGCCCAGGGGCCTGACGCTCACGCTCGTACGACTACTTCTTGTTGCGACGCTGGTGGCGAGTCTTACGAAGCAGCTTGCGGTGCTTCTTCTTCGCCATGCGCTTGCGTCGCTTCTTAATTACAGAACCCACACGGACCTCACAAGTATTTGGTTGAGCCGCCGCGGATCTGCGACCGACACGAAAACACCATTCTAACCGAAAAAAACTGGCGTTCCTACGCAGAGTCAGCGACGGGCCGTTCGATGACCGCCGCGACGGCCGACTCCGGCACGCGAAACGATCGGCCGAAGCGGATCGCGGGCAGTTCTCCCGAGTGCACGAGGCGGTACACCGTCATTTTCGACACACGCATCATCTCGGCCACCTCAGCGACCGTGAGGAAACGAACCTCGGAGAAGTCCTGTGCCATCCGTGCATCCCTTGTGATCCCCGTCGAGTCGACCGACCGAACACGCGGGCCCAACGGGAGGTACCCGCGCGTTAAGTCGTCACTCTAAAGCGACCCCGACCGGGCGTCTAGTCGTTCTTGCGCCATTTCCGTGGCGTTGCGTCCTTGACGGCGTGGCTCACCTGGAAGGACCTGTCGGCAAAGGCCTTGCCGATGGCGGCGGCGAACGCTCGCTGCTCGACCTTCAGGCCGGCGTCGATGTCTGCGTCGACGTCGTCGGCCGTCGCGTCGAAGTCGACGCTCAGGAACGGAATCAACCAGTCTTCGATCTCCTCAAGCGGGGCGTAGTCCAGGTGGTAGAACCGGTGCTGGCCCTCTTCACGCACGCCGACGAGGCCGGCTTCACGCAGAACCTTGAGGTGCTTCGAGATGGTCGGCTGGCTCAGCCCCAGCTGGCTGACGATATCCGAGACACTGAGCTCCCCGATCGCATCCGCTGACTGGTTGTATCGCTCAAGGAGAATGTGCAGGATGTCGCGTCGTGTCGAATCGGCCACTACGTCGAAGATGTTTGCCATTCCCCAAGATTAGCCACTCCCCTTCCCGGTACGATGACATATCGTCGACCGTCACAAAATGGAAGCGGGAGCCCCACGTGCAACTCCCCTCCCACGAGGCTCGATTCCGGCCAGGGACTACAACGTGGCGCGGGCGAGCCCGGGATGTCGTCGATGAATTGGTGCGCAAGTCGCCGGCTCGATTCGCGATCCTCATCTTCACCGCCCTCGTCATGGTCTTCACGCTCCTGTTCTCGCTCCCGATCGCGTCGGCCACCGGGGCGATAACGCCGCTGCACGACGCACTGTTCACCGCGGTATCGGTGATTTGCGTCACCGGGCTGACGACCGTCGACATGGCGACGCACTGGTCTCCGTTCGGCAACGTCCTCGTCGTCGTCGGCGTCAACATCGGCGGTATCGGCGTGCTGACCCTCGCCTCGCTGCTGGGCCTGGTGATCTCACGCCGGCTCGGCCTGCGCGCGAAGCTGATGGCGGCGAGCGACACGAACCCCTCGCGAATCCACAAAGGACCGATCAACGAGGGCCAGGCCGTGCGCCTCGGCGAGGTCGGCAGCCTGCTCGCGACGGTGGCCGTCAGCACCCTGGCGATCGAGGCCGTCGTCACCGCCATCATCTTCCCCCGCATCCTTTCTCACGGTGCCGCGGTCGGGGAGGCGGCCTGGCAGAGCGTCTACTACGCCTCCATGGCGTTCACGAACACCGGTTTCAACCCGAACGTCGGCGGGGTCGCCGAGTTCGGCGACGATTACTGGTTCCTCGGCGCGCTGATGCTCGGCGTGTTCCTCGGCAGTCTCGGCTTCCCCGTGATCTACGCCTTCGCGCGCGGATGGCTCAAGCCCCGTCGCTGGCCGCTGCACGTGAAACTGACGCTGGTCACCACCTTCCTTCTCATGCTCGGCGGCATGCTCATGTACATCGTCCTCGAATTCGACAACCCGAAGACGTTCGGATCCCTCGGTGTGGTGGACACGATCTTCCAATCGCTGTTCATGTCGGTGATGACCAGGTCGGGCGGGTTCGCCACGATCACGGTGAGCGATCTGCACGGGTCAAGCCTCCTGGTCACGGACATGCTCATGTTCATCGGCGGCGGCTCGGCTTCGACCGCGGGCGGCATCAAGGTCACCACCCTGGCCATCCTCTTTCTGGCGGCCTTCGCTGAGGCCCGCGGTCGGGCGCAGATGGAGGCCTTCGGCCGCCGCATCCCGGCCGACATCCTGCGCCTGGCCGTGAGCGTCGTGCTCTGGGGAGCGACGACCGTGGCGGTCTCGAGCATCCTCATCCTGCAGATCTCGAAGGAGCCGTTCAGTCTTGTGCTCTTCGACGTGATCTCCGCCTTCGCGACCTGCGGGCTGTCGACCGGTCTCACCGAAGACCTACCGCCAGCCGGCGTGTATGTGCTGGCGGCAACCATGTTCATGGGCCGGGTTGGTACAGTGACTCTCGCTGCCGCGCTGGCCGCGAGCCAGAGCAGGCAGCTGTTCACCCGCCCGGAAGAAAGGCCCATCGTTGGTTGACCGGATCAAACACCACGCTCCCGTCCTCGTCATCGGTCTCGGCCGGTTCGGGGCCGCGACCGCCGGAAAGCTCGACCGCCTCGGCCGGGAAGTGCTGGCCGTCGACGCTAGCGAGGCCCTCGTACAGAAGTGGTCCGAACGGGTCACGCACGCGGTGCAGGCGGACGCCAAGTCCATCGACGCGCTCCGCCAGATCGGGGCGCAGGACTTCAAGGTAGCGGTCTGCGCGGTCGGGTCATCCGTCGAGGCCAGCGTGCTCATCGTGGCCAACCTGGTCGACCTGAAGATCCCGCAGATCTGGGCGAAGGCGATCTCGCAGTCGCACGGCAAGATCCTTGAACGCATCGGGGCCAACCACGTGATCTACCCCGAGGCCGAGGCCGGCGAGCGCGTCGCGCACCTGGTGTCGGGGCGCATGCTCGACTTCATCGAATTCGACGACGACTTCGCGCTCGTCAAGATGTTCCCGCCCAAGCCCATCCGTGGGCTCAACCTCACCGACTCGGGCGTGCGAACCACGCACAAGGTCACCGTCGTCGGCGTGAAGAGCCCCGGGCGGCCGTTCACCTATGCGACCGCTGACACGGTTGTCACAGACGAGGACCTCATCATTGTGGCCGGCACCGAGGGCGACATCGAGCGGTTCGCGGCGCTCGGCTCGTAGCGCCCCGCCGCCCGCCGTGCGCCGTGCGCGGTGCGCCGTGCGCCGCCCGCCGTGCGCCGTGCGCGGTGCGAGCTGCGGCTAGGAGGCCGCCAGTTCGCGCGCCCTGGCGAGCGCAGCATCCGTCGCCGTGTCGAACAGCTCCTTGAGGCCACCCTTTTCGAGTTCCCAGACCGCGCGCTCGGTCGTGCCGTTGGGGCTGGTGACCAGGCGGCGCAGCTCGGTCGGGGACTTGTCGGACACCGCCAGCAGGGAACTCGCACCGAGGAACGTTCCGTTCACCATCGTCGCCGCTTCCTCGGGGGTGAAGCCCTTCTCGATCGCCGTCGCCGTGAGCTGCTCGATCAGGTAGAACACGTACGCCGGGCCGGAACCGGAGATGGTGCTGAGGGCGTCGAGCTTTTCCTCCGGCACGACGAGCACATCGCCGACGGTGTCGAAGAGGGCCCGGGCAAGGTCGAGGTCGTCGGCTGTCGAGCGCGTTCCGGCGCTGAGCCCGGTCACGGCCTGGCCGACGATCGCCGGCGTGTTGGGCATCGAGCGGATGACATGCACAGACTCGGGCAGCAGCGACTCGAACGTCGCGATCGTCACGCCGGCCGCGACGCTGATGACGAGGGTTCCCGGCTCGAGGCTGCCTGCGATTTCGGTGAGAAGGGCGGGCACCATGGGGGGCTTCACAGCCACCACGACGATGCCTGCGCCGGTCACTGCCTTGAGATTGGCGTCCGGATCGACCTCTGTTGCGTAGGCCGTGACACCCTCCGTGCCTGCCATCTCGTCCGCCTTGGCCGTGGTCCGGTTGGTCGTGCGGATGCCACCCTCAACGGTCACACTCGGTTTGAGTAGCCCGGCCAGGACCGCCCTGGCCATGGAACCGGCGCCGAGGAAGGCGATTGCGGGGAGCGTGGTGGTGTCAGCTGAAGTCATTGGTCGAGTCTACTTTCCGGGTCTGCACGCCCGCGCGGCCGCACAATGGCCAGGCAATCTAGGATGATTGCATGAGCGCATCCGGCGGAAACAAGGCAATCGTGGCTGCACTCCTGGCCAATATGGGCATTGCTGTCACCAAGTTCGTGGCGTGGGCGTTTTCCGGTTCGTCGTCGATGCTCGCCGAGGCCGTGCACTCCCTCGCCGACTCCGGGAACCAGCTCCTGCTGCTGCTGGGCGGCCGCAAGGCGAAGAAGGATGCCACGGTCGCGCATCCGTTCGGCTACGGCCGAGAGCGGTACGTGTACGCCTTCGTTGTGTCGATCGTGCTCTTCTCCATCGGCGGGGTGTTCTCCCTGTACGAGGGCGTCAACAAACTGCAAGACCCGCACGAGCTCGAGGTGCCGTGGCTGCCGATCGTCGTGCTCCTCGTCGCGATGGTTCTCGAAGGGTTCTCCCTGCGCACGGCCGTCAAGGAATCGAACCTTGTCAGAGGAACCCAGACCTGGGTGCAGTTCGTGCGCCGCGCCAAGGCCCCCGAGCTCCCGGTTGTCCTGCTTGAGGACGTCGCCGCCCTCCTCGGCCTGGTCTTCGCCTTCCTCGGGGTAAGCATCACGATCATCACCGGCGACCCGACCTGGGATGCCATCGGCACCCTCGCCATCGGCGCCCTGCTCGTGCTCGTGGCCATCATCCTGGGCGTGGAAACCAAGAGCCTGCTGGTTGGCGAAGGCGCCAGCGGCAAGGACCTCGCCGCCATCGAGCGCGCGATCCTCGACGGTCCGGAGACCAAGCGCATCATCCACATGAAGACCCTGTACCTCGGCCCGGAGGAATTCCTCGTCGGCGCGAAGCTGGCCTTCGACGGCGGGCACCGGTTCTCCGACATCGCCCTGGCCATCAACACCGTTGAATCCCGCGTCCGCGCTGCAGTGCCGGCGGCCAGGGTGATCTACCTCGAGCCCGACATCTACGTCGACCCGAACCTGGTCAGTCCACCCACCGACGCGATCGTCATCAAGGGGCTCGAGTGAACCCGACCGCAATCGTGCTGCGGCACGACGACACAATCCACCTCGGCAATCTGCTCCCGGTGCTGCTTGAGCACGGCTACGATGTGCGCCACGTCGACATCCTTCGGGACGATGTGCGCGGCATCGACGCGTCGGACGCCGACCTTCTTGTCGTGCTCGGCGGGGACATGGGTCTGGGTGACGTCGACCGATTCCCCGCTCTCCGCGACGAGGTCGACCTGCTCGCCCGCAGGCTCGAAGCCGGGCGGCCCGTGTTCGGCGTGTGCCTGGGCGCCCAGCTCATGGCCAGCGCTCTCGGGTCGGCCGTGTACGCCGGCCCGACGAACGAGATCGGCTTCCGCACGGTGGAACCGACGGAGGACGGCGCGGCCTCGCCGGTTCGCCATCTGGCCGGCGTGCCCGTGATGCAGTGGCACAGCGACACCTTCGACCTTCCAGAGGGCGTGACCCGGCTGGCCGGATCGCCCCAGTATGGGAACGAGGCGTTCGGGATCGGCAACTGGGCGCTGGCCGTGCAGTTCCACCCCGAGGT
>JBDTAA010000038.1:0-3267 GCA_039924805.1 Cryobacterium sp. | reverse complement strand
TCACCGGCATCGCCATCCTTGACCAGCTTGTCGAGCTGCTCCTTGGCCTTACGTCGGATGTTGCGGACCGAAATCTTGGCATCCTCACCCTTGGTGCGCACAATCTTGACGTATTCCTTGCGGCGGTCGGCCGTGAGTTCCGGTAGCGTCGCCCGGATGATGACGCCGTCGTTGCCGACGTTCGCGCCGAGGTTCGGGGTATCGCGGATGGCCACCTCGATGTCGCGGAGGGCCCCCTTGTCGTATGGCGCGATCAGGAGGGTGCGGGCCTCCGGGTTCTGCAGGGACGCGAGCTGCTCGAGCGGCGTCATGGTGCCGTAGTAGCTGACCAGGATCTTCGCGAACATTTGGGGGTTCGCACGCCCCGTCCGAACGGTGGCGAAGTCGTCTTTAGCTGCTTCGAGGGCCTTGCTCATGCGCGCAGTGGCATCGGACAGAACATCCGCGATCACGGTGACTACTTCATCGGTTGGCTGGAACAAGCTTAGTTGGAGACGAGGGTTCCCAGATCGGCGCCGAGAATGGCCGCCGTGACATTGCCGTCCGGCTTCATCCCGAACACCCGCATCGGCATCCCGTTGTCCATGCACAGGCTGAACGCCGTGGAGTCGACGACCTTGAGGCCTCGCTGCAGCGCGTCGAGGTAGGTGATCTCGTCGATCTTGTGGGCGTCGGGATTCGTGCGCGGGTCGGCCGAGTACACGCCGTCAACGCCGTTCTTCGCCACGAGGACGACCTGCGCGTCGATCTCCAACGCGCGCTGGGCGGCGACGGTGTCGGTGGAGAAGTACGGGAGGCCGGCGCCGGCACCGAAGATGACGACGCGTCCCTTCTCGAGGTGGCGCTCCGCGCGGCGGGGGATGTAGGGCTCGGCGACCTGGGTCATGGCGATGGCCGACTGGACGCGAGTTTCAGCGCCGGCCTGCTCGAGGAAATCCTGGAGGGCGAGGGCATTCATGACGGTGCCCAGCATGCCCATGTAGTCGGCGCGGCCGCGGTCCATGCCGCGCTGGGAGAGCTCCGCACCTCGGAAGAAGTTGCCGCCGCCGACAACGATTGCGATTTCAACGGTCTTGGCGGCTTCGGCGATCTCGCGGGCCAGGGAACCGACGACATCGGGGTTCACTCCGAGCGAGCCCGCTCCGAACGCCTCCCCGGAAAGTTTGAGGAGGACCCTGCGCTTCTTACCCTTGTCTGACATGCCGTGCGAGTCCTTCCGTCGATACGTGGTTCTAAAACTACTGCGCGCGCCCGTGGATGCCCGCACAGAAAAGGAGACCGGATTGCGTGTGCAACCCGGTCTCCGTCATCGTGAAGCTACGCGCCGACCTTGAATCGAGCGAAGCCCGACACGGTCACTCCGGCATCGGCGAGAACCTTGCTCACAGAAACCTTGTTGTCCTTGGCGTAATCCTGCTCGAGCAGGGCTACCTGCTTGAGGAAGGCGTTCACGCGACCCTCGACGATCTTGGGCAGTGCCGCTTCCGGCTTGCCTTCGCTCTTCGAGATCTCGGTCACGATCCGGCGCTCCGCCTCGACGGCGTCCGCGGGGACGTCCTCGCGGGAGAGGTACTCGGGGTTGGCGAAGGAGATGTGCTGCGCAATGCTGCGAGCGGTCTCCGCGTCGTCACCCGAGTAGCCGACAACAACGCCGACCTGCGGGGGCAGGTCCTTGCTGGTCTTGTGCAGGTAGATCGCGAACTTCTCACCGGTGATGGATGAGACGCGGCGCAGTTCGAACTTCTCGCCGATGATGGCGGCCTCATCGTTGATGAGTTCACCGACGGTCTTGCCGTTGGCCGCTGCGGCCAGGCCTTCCTCGACGGTGGTGGCGCCGGCTGCGGCGACCGCATCCATGACCTTTTCGGACAGGGCGACGAACTTGTCACCCTTCGCCACGAAGTCGGTCTCGCAAGCGAGCTCGATCATGGTCGCGGTGTTGCCGATTTCCTTGGCGGCGACGAGGCCCTCGGAGGTGGAGCGGTCGGCGCGCTTCGCGTTGCCTTTCGCCCCCTTCATCCGGAGGATTTCGACGGCCTTGTCCATGTCGCCGTCGGCTTCGACGAGGGCGTTCTTGGTGTCGACCATTCCGGTGCCCAGGCGCTCGCGCAGGGCCTTGACTGCTTCGAGTGTGACGTTTGCCATACCGGGTGTCCTTACTTGGTCTCGTCGGCGGGAGCTTCTACAGCGGCCTCTTCGGTTGCGGCCGGGGCGACAACCTCGTCGGCTGCGGCTTCTTCTCCGGCAACCTGCTCGGCGGCAACCTTCTCGGCAGCAACCTCTTCGGTCTCGGCGGAGGACTGCTCAGGAGTGTTCTCCGTTGCGGTCTCGGCCGGGGCCTGGAGTAGTTCGGCTTCCCAGGCGGCGAGGGGCTCAACTTCGGCCTCCGGCTTGGCGTGACGCTGGATGAGGCCCTCGGCCGCTGCGTCCGCGATGATGCGGGTCAGCAAGCCGACGGAGCGGATGGCGTCGTCGTTGCCCGGGATCGGGTACTGAACGTCGTCGGGGTCGCAGTTGGTGTCGAGGATCGCGATGACGGGGATGCCGAGCTTGCGCGCCTCGTCGATCGCGAGGTGCTCCTTGTTGGTGTCAACAACCCACAGCGCCGACGGCGTCTTCGTGAGGTTGCGAATACCGCCGAGGCTCTTGTGAAGCTTGACGAGCTCGCGCTTCTTGATGAGCATTTCCTTCTTCGTGAAACCACTCTTGGCGGTGTCTTCGAAGTCGAGCTCTTCGAGCTCCTTCATGCGAGCCAGACGCTTGGAAACGGTCTGGAAGTTGGTGAGGAGGCCACCGAGCCAGCGCTGGTTGACGTAGGGCTGGCCGACGCGAGTCGCCTGCTCCGAAATCGATTCCTGCGCCTGCTTCTTGGTTCCGACGAAGAGGATGGTGCCGCCGTGGGCAACCGTCTCCTTGACGAAGTCGTAGGCCTTGTCAACGAACCCGAGTGACTGCTGCAGGTCGATGATGTAGATGCCGGAACGCTCCGTGAAGATGAAGCGCTTCATCTTCGGGTTCCAACGGCGGGTCTGGTGCCCGAAGTGCACGCCGCTGTCGAGCAGCTGGCGAATGGTAACGACGGCCATGAGCCGTACTCCTTGTCCGGCGCGCGCTGCTGGGCAGCACTCGCCAATCGGTTTCCAGCGGTGATCGGTCGACCACCACTCCTGGTGCCCGGCACACGACCGCCCCTGCTTCCTGCGAAGCGGGGACCGAATGGTCGTGGAGGCCTGATGGGCACGCGTAGTCAGCGCACGAAGCGCTGCT
>JBDTAA010000037.1:0-21639 GCA_039924805.1 Cryobacterium sp. | reverse complement strand
CTCGGTGGCCGCGACCGGGCAGAATGGGGAGGTGACGAACCCGATGCTCTCCCTCTTCGACCAGGCCGAGCCGCCGTCACCGACCGAGCGGCGCATCGCCCCTCACCTGTCGCGGATTGTCGCCGATTCCACCGACCGGGTGGCCTGGCTGCGGGCGCGCAGCCAGGGCATCACGGCCACGGATGCCGCGAAGCTCGCCACCCCGAAATCCGTGCAGAACGCGGCCTACGACAAGACGCACGGCTCCGGCTTCACCGGCAACACCTTCACCGACCATGGTCGCGCCAGGGAGCCGGAGATCGCGGCCTGGGTGCTGCGTAACCACGGCATCGAGCCCAGCACGAACCTCTTTCACGCGGCCGGACAGACGCGGCACCTCGCCACGCCCGACGGTGTTGGCCACGCCTCGGATGGCACGCTGCAGCTGGCGGAGATCAAGACGACGAGCAAACCCTGGCGCAGCATCCCGCGCTCCTACCTGCGCCAGGTCTGGTGGCAGCAGTACGTGCTGGGCGCCGAGCGCACACTGCTCGTCTGGGAGCAGCACCTGGACTTCGTGCCGGTGAACAGAGAACCGGAATGCCGGTGGATCGAGCGAGACGAAGACCAGATCGCGATCCTGGTCGGCTTCGCCGACGACCTGATCGCGCTTCTCAACAGCCGGGTCAGGTAGCCGCCCGACCGGTGGAGACCCGACCGGTGGAGACCCGCCCGGTGGGGACCCGCCCGGTGGAGACCCGCCCGGTGGGGACCCGCCCGGTGGAGACCCGGCCGGTGGAGAATGGAGGCATGGGACATGCCACCGATCTGCCAACCACAATGCGCGCCCTCGTGATCGACCGAACCGGCGACCCCGACGAACTCCGTCTCGCGGAGGTGTCCCTGCCGATCACAGCCAGCGACGAACTCCTCGTTCGCGTGATCGCGGCCGGGATCAACCCGATCGACGCCAAGACCCGGGCCGGGAAGGGAACATCGGCCGCCATCGCCGCCTACCCGGCCATCCTCGGCAACGACTTCAGCGGCGTCGTCGTGCGGGCGCCCTACGAGACGTTCCCCCTGCAGCCCGGCGACGAGGTCTACGGCATGGCGCGGGTGCCGCGCACCCCGGGGACCTACGCCGAGTATGTGCCGGTGTCGAGCCTGAGCGTCACCCGCAAGCCCGCCGGCCTGAGCCACATCGAGGCCGCCGCCGTGCCGCTCGCCGCACTCACCGCCTGGGGCATGGTCGTCGACGTGGCCGACGCGGCGCCGGGGCAGCGGATGCTCATCCACGCCGGCAGCGGAGGGGTCGGCCACTTCGCGGTGCAGTTCGCCAAGGCCTTCGGTGCCCATGTGATCGCCACCGGGTCCACCCGCAACCTCGATTTCCTGCGCGAGTTGGGGGCAGACGAGGTCATCGACTACACGGCTACCCGCTTCGACGAGCAGCTCTCCGGACTCGACTCCGTGATCGACCTGATCGGCAATGTGCACGACCAAACCGGGAGCCGGTCGCTCGCGGTGCTACGTCCCGGTGGTCTCCTCGTGAACGCACCGACCGGGAGCTGGCCCACCATGATGCACGACGCCCAGGCCGCCGGCGTCCGCGCGACGCACTACAAGGTCGCCCCCGATGCGCGCATTCTGGACCTGATCACCCAGCTGATCGACGACGGCGTCGTGCGCGTGCATGTTGATCGGGAGTTCGATCTCGCCGAGGGGCCGCAGGCGCATCGGCTGCTCGAGCAGGGGCATACCCGCGGCAAGATCGTGCTGCGGGTCGGTGAGGGCGACTAGCAATTAACCGTTCGTCTTGGACGCGCTCACACTTTCGCCCGATTCCGGGGCAGCGAGCGGCACCGCAGCTGATTTCCGCTTCTTCCTCAACGCACCGACCGCGCCGCTGGCGAGCATGAAACCGGCGTAGGAAAACAGGAGCACCGCGCCCACGGGGATGATCCAGGCCTTGTTCACGCCATTCACCGCGTTGTTGACGTAGCCGATGAACGGCACCGAATACCATAAGCGGCCCTGCACCTGCTCCGCGAGCACAGGGTCGTCCGGGTCGCCATTGTTGTCGCCCTTGAGGATGAAGCTGCGGCTACCGTCCGACGACGAAACGATAGACGTGATCCGGTGCGTGATCACGTCGGGCCGGCCGGAGCTGATCTGGTAGGTGACGACATCGCCGATGACAATCTCATTCGGGTCAACCGGGCCGATCACGATGAGCGTTCCGGGGGGCAGGCCCGGCTTCATCGAGCTGGTCAGGACGGTCAGCGGGACTCCCCCTGCGACCTTGGGGACGACGATGACCATGACCGCGAGCGCGATGACCAGCAGCAACAGCGCCCCGCTGACGCCGACGCCGACGTAGTGCAGCCACCCTTTCTCGGGCGGACCTGTAGTGGGCCGGTTGTCTGTCACGATTCGCGCGCCCCCCGGCGAGCCCTTCCGCGGGCGAGGCAAGCGCCCAGGCCAACGAGGAGGCCGGCGACCACCAGGGGCGCGGCGGGATCGGCGCCTGTACGCGGGAGGGGGCCCGACCGACCGGGGCTTGACGAGATCAGCACCCCGTCATCCTCGCATGCGCTCGGGGGGAAAGCGCCCGCTGCCGCATCGCGCATAGTGACCATCATGTCCAGGTTCACGCCCGCATCCATCGCCGTGTCGTCCTCGAGGTCACTCATGGTGAATCGCAGGACCGTCTTGATGCTCTCCCCAGCGTCGATCTCCTGCGCGGGCGCAAGGACGCCGCAGTCAGCAATGTCGTGCAGGTCGATCGTCGTCGTCGCGCCCGTTTTGGAATCCCAACTGGACATCGTCACCCCGTCGGCGAAGTCGGCTGACGAGATGATCACATTACGCGCGCTGACGCGCAGCATGGCGGGCGCGTTCGTCGGGTTCCTGATCCACAGCGCCGACTCGACCGAGTCTCCGGGCACGAGTACCCCGAGGTCCTCGAAGATGCCGCCGCGGATCGAGGTCGCGAAGTGAACGCCATCGGTGCTCAGCAGGATGCTGTCGTCCGTCGCGGATGCGGGCGAAGCGGCGCCGCCCCACACCACGCCGAGCACGACGCCGACGGCCACAACGGCTCGCGTTAGGCCCGCGGCACCACGCGGCCGGGGCATGGTTACGGCACCGCCGTCAGCGTGAAGGCCGAGCCGCAGCCAGCCACCGCCGCCTGCCCGCCGACGGCGGCGCCGGTGCCATCGAGACACTTGGTGTTGTAGACCGACAGGAAGCCGAAAGTGCTGCCGGTAAGCGAGAGCTGCCACTCGTCAAGAGTCGTCACGGTCGCGGCGACCATCGAAACGGGCGCGTTGTTCCCCTTGCTCGACACGTTCCATACCAAGGCTGGCGAGAATCTGCGAGTGACCTTGTAGTTTCCGGCGGTGGAGGTCTCCAGTATCTGCCATTCCTGGTTCTGGTTGCCGACCGCGCAGGTCTGGAATCGCAGCGCCGCGGTGGCCACACCGGTGCCGTCGAGGCACAACCCGCCGGAGCTCTTGACCGTGTACCACCGCCCAGGGTTCGCCGGGTGAGTCGTCACCGTCGTTGACGGGGATGCCGCCGAGGTGTTTCCGGCGAGGTCGCGCGCCTTGATCGTGTAGACGTTGGATGACAATGGCGTCAGCCCCGTGTGGGTGAAAGTGTTTGTCGCAACGGTCGTCACAAGCACACCGCCGCGGTAGACCTCGTATCCGGTCACGGCGACGTTGTCGGAGGATGCGGTCCAGGTCAAGGTCGTCTGCGTGTCGGTCGTACCAGTTGCCGCGGGCGCCCCCGGAGTGGTGGGAGGATCCATGTCGACGGCCGATTGGACCGCGGTGGCGCTGACGCTCGACGTCCAGGATCCGATGTTGGAGGTCAGGGCCAGGTTCGCGGTCATCGACCCGCCGGAATTTGCGTTCACCTGCGCGGAGGTCATCGATGTGCGCACGCACCAGACAGCGGCCACTCCCGCGCCGAGCGATCCGCCCACGGCCGGCACCGCCCCCCAATTGCTGCTGGACGCCGTGCCGGGCACAGCAGACCCGGGGAGGCAGTTGGCGGCAGAGGCGACCGGCCAGGTGTTGACCAAGATCGTCGTGGCAAGCGTGTTCGCCGCGGCAGCGCCCAGGGTGAGCGTGTACGGGGCCGGGATCGTGCCGGTGTTGGTTACTGTGATCGGGGCGGTCTTGGCTAGCACGGTGGAGCTGAATTGAACCGCGATGGAGGCGAATCCGGATTGGCTGATTCCAATGGTTCCGGCCGAAGCGGACGCAGACGCGTTCACGACGGCGGCGGTCCACCCGGCGTTGGCTATACCGGCGCCCGCAAAAGTGATGAAGACAGCCAGCCCGGTGGCGATTGCAAACCTGTAGCGGTTGCCGCGCGGTGGCCTCATGGTGGTCATGGCTCAGGCCTGGTCCCCGTCGAGCCTGACACCAAAGCTGGTTGCCGACTGCCCCTGCGCGGCACTGGATGCGCCGATCGGCAATGTCAGGGCCACGCAGAGAATGACCGAGCCTCCGACCGGAAGGGCCGGCCCGATGCTCGCCGGCGAGTTCGAAGCGAAGGTTCCACTCCAGGTCGAGGTGACCGAACCGGCCTGGCAGGCGGCGGCGGATGCCGCCACGCCCACGCCGACCGAGAGAGACTGGGCGAAAATGGTGGACGCCGTCGGGGCGGTCAGTCCCGCGATCCGCGTCGAGAGAGGCACCTGGCCGGAGTTGGTGACGGTGACGGGGGCGTAGATGGTCAGGCCGGGGTACAACGTCGTCGACAGGCCCAACGGGGAAACCGTGAGTGCGGCAGTCCCCGAGGTGATGGTCGCTCCGGAGCCGGCGGTTGCGCTCGAGTTGAGGAGCGCGTACGTGCCCCCCGCGGTCAGCACCGCGAGGCAGCTCGCGGCGGCCAGGGCGACGATGGACTTGGCCATCGACCGGAGGGAGACCCTGCGAATCAGGTCATGCCACCGGTCGCTATTCTTCCGAGGCGACAGGGACAGTTTCGAAGACGAGAACATTCGACACATCACCTCTCCTGTAAGCCCTGCGGGGCGGTTCTCTGAGAATCGAAGGGCCCGCCGTTTCCGGCGGGCCCGCCGTTGCTGGCTAGACCGTCGTCTGGGTCAGGGTGACGGCGACGTTGTTGAGGTTCACCGACCCGAGCTTGGCCGCGTTTTCGGCGCCGGCAGCTCCACTGGGGAACGTGATCGTGACCTTGGCGGTGACGACAGTCGTGCCCAGCGGGATCACGTAATCCGGGTTGGTGCCGACGAGGGCCGGAGTGGCCGAGGCGGAGACAACGGCATTGGCGTTGAGGTAGGCCGCGAGCGCGTCGTTCGCGGTCGTGGACGTAGCAGCCGTGATCGACGCTGCAGCCAGGCCGAGCTTGGCCTTGAGGGTCGCGCCGGTCGCCGTGACGGTGAGATCCTTCGTGTAGGTGAGAACGTCACCGGGAACGATCTTGTACGTGCCGATGGTGATGGCTCCGGCCTGGTTCGACCAGGTGCCGACGCCGCCGCCCGTCAGCGTGAGCTCGCCCGACTGGATGGTGCCACCCGTGACGGATTGAGTGTCATTCCACAGCGCGAACGTGCCGGCGCCGCCGAGGAGAAGCACGAAGCCCGCCGCACCGGCAATCGCACCCTTGAGAAGCTTGTTCATGATCGTTCCCTTCGCGACATCCAGGATGTCGTTCTTTGCAGGCCATCCCCGAAGCCGGAGCTGAGCTGTCTACTGAGGTCGTGAGCGTGATATCGCGATAGGCACGAAGTCTGAATCCGGTGTTCCCCGTCCGAACGAGCCGGACCGAGATCTGCGCAATCGGTGTTGCCTCTCGGCATTTCCCGGCTGCTACGCCATCCCCTACAGAGACCATACGACAGGACAGACAGAATGGTCTATCCCCGCTTTACCCCCAGAGCGGGGCACTCGGAGCCATCGTTTACGCAGCGGGCGACGCCGGCGACCGGGCGCGATGGCGCAGAATGGAATCTCACAAGGAGGCCGGATGGCAGACCCCACCATCGCGCAGGTCGGCGACCTTGCCGGCGGACCCTCCGTGGTCTGGTTCCGCGACGACCTCCGACTCGGTGACAACCCGGCCCTGCAGGCGGCGCTCGAGCGAGGCCGGCCCATTCTGGCCGTCTACGTGCTCGACGAGGAGTCCCCGGGCATTCGTCCGCTCGGCGGCGCGGCCCGCTGGTGGCTGCACGGCAGCCTCGCTTCTCTCGCCGATTCGCTCCAGCGGCTGGGCGCCACCCTCACCCTGCGCCGCGGCCCGGCCGAGGCGGTCATCACCGAACTGGCGGCATCCGTCGGCCCCGGGGCCGTGTTCTGGAACCGCCGGTACGGCGCGGCCGAGCGGGAGATCGACACTCGAATCAAGGCGGCCCTGCGCACCGACACCATCGACACCGAGAGCTTCGCCGGCTCGCTCCTCTTCGAGCCGTGGACGATCCGCACCGGCAAGGACACCCCGTACTCGGTGTTCACTCCGTTCTGGCGGGCCTGTACGTCCGGCCCTCCTCCGCGAATGCCGCACCCGGCGCCGGGCGCGATCCCGGGCTGGGGCGGCGACGTCGCGTCAGACCGGCTGAGCGACTGGTTCCTTCAACCGACCCGGCCCGACTGGGCCGCGGGCCTCCGCGCGGAGTGGGAGCCTGGCGAGGCATCCGCCCACGATCTGCTCGAGGCGTTCCTCCGCGATTCCCTCGGCGAGTACGTCGACGCGAGAGACATTCCCGCCCGGGACGCCACCTCGCGCCTGGCCCCGCACCTGCGCTGGGGCGAGATCAGTCCGTTCCAGGTGTGGCATGCCACCGAGGCGATGCGGGCAGGGGCGACCGGCCCGGCCGCGGCGAGCGCGACCCGCTTCCTCACCGAGCTGGGCTGGCGGGAGTTCTGCTACCACACGCTCTTTCACGCGCCGGGGCTCGCCACCGTCAACATCCGCCGCGAGTTCGACGCTTTCCCGTGGCCGCCACTCGACGAGCGAGCCCTGCGCGCCTGGCAGCAGGGCCGCACCGGATTCCCCCTTGTCGACGCCGGCATGCGCGAGCTGTGGCGCACCGGGAGCATGCACAACCGCGTGCGCATGGTCGTCGCCTCGTTCCTCATCAAGAACCTGCTCATCGACTGGCGGCAGGGAGAACGGTGGTTCTGGGACACCCTCGTCGACGCCGACCCCGCGAGCAACCCCTTTAACTGGCAGTGGGTCGCGGGATCCGGGGCGGATGCCGCGCCGTACTTCCGGGTCTTCAACCCCGTGCTCCAAGCCGCGAAGTTCGACCCGCACGGCGCGTACATCCGCGCGAACGTGCCCGAGTGGGCAACGGATGCCTACCCCGCGCCGATCGTGGACCTCGGCGAGACGAGGCGGGCGGCGCTGGCGGCGTACGACAGGGTCAAGCGAGGCTAAAGGGCGCGCTCCAACACGAAGTCGTTCTCATACACCCCGCCCACGAGGAAGCGCTTCTCCCCGACAACGGCGAACCCGTTCTTCTCGTAGAAGCGCACGGCGCGCGCGTTGAGCTGGTTCACGCCGAGCCAGGTGCCGGCGGCGCCCCCAGCGCGGGCCGCGTCGAGGGTGGCCGCCATGAGGGTCGCCGCTGTGCCACGACCATGGCTCTCGGCGCGCACGTAGAACTTGCTCAGCTCAACGGTGGGGCGAGCCGCAACGACGGCGGTCGCATCCGCATCCGTCGGCTCACCGAAGACGAGCATGGTGTAGCCAACCATCGCCGTTTCGTCCTCGTCGTCCTCGGCGACGAGAAGAATCCGGTCTGAGTCGGCGAGATACCCATCGAAGTTGCGTTCGGCGAGCACGTCCCTGAGGAACGCCGCGATCGCGTCGGCGGTGGTGTGTGGCGGACAGGCGAGGGCGAACGTTGCCGCGGCGAGGTCGGCCAGTGCCACGGCATCCGCCGCCCCGGCCGCGCGAATGCTGACGGTCATCCCGCCAGCCTATCCGCGCCGGTTGCCCGCCTGAACCCGACCCACGCCTGCCCCGTTCCCGCCCCAACGGGACGGGGAACGGGGCAGCGGCTCGAGGGTTAGAGGAAGCGGGCGTACGCGCCGACGGTGAGGAACGTCGGGAACTCCGGCTCCAGGGCCGCGGTACGGAACACCTCGAGCGCGTCATCGAAGCGGTCCCCCGGCGTGCGCTCGAGCCCGTCGAACACCTCTCCGACGATCCCCTCGACCCAGGTACGGTCGATCCGGCGACCCTCCGCGGTGACCGAGTTGTCGTGGATCCACTGCCAGATCTGCGAGCGGGAGATCTCGGCGGTTGCCGCGTCCTCCATCAGGTTGTCGATCGCCGCGGCGCCGATGCCGCGCAGCCAGGACTCGATGTAGCGCAGCGCAATGACCACGTTGCCGCGCACGCCGGCCTCGGTGATCTCCCCGCCGATGGATGCCACGTCGAGCAGCTGCGCGGCCGTCACCCTCACGTCGTCGCGGGTGCGCTCCAGCTGGTTCGGCCTGGCGCCGAGCAGCCGGTCGAACTCGGCCTGCGCGGTGGGGATCAGGTCGGGGTGCGCGACCCAGGTTCCGTCGAAGCCGTCGGTGGCCTCGCGGTGCTTGTCCGCCGCCACCTGCTCCAGAGCCTGGGTGGTGACCGCCGGGTCGCGCCGGTTCGGGATGAAGGCACTCATGCCCCCGATCGCATATGCCCCGCGGCGGTGGCAGGTCGACACCAGCAGCTCCGTGTAGGCCCGCATGAACGGCACGGTCATGGTGATCTGGTTTCGGTCGGGGAAGACGAATCGGCGCCCACGGGCACGGAACGTCTTGATGATGCTGAAGATGTAGTCCCAGCGACCGGCGTTGAGTCCGGCGCAGTGGTCCCGCAGCTCGTACAGGATCTCCTCCATCTCGAACGCCGCCTGGATCGTTTCGATCAGCACGGTGGCACGAATGGTGCCATGGCCGATGTTCAGGTAGCCCTCGGCGTGGCTGAAGATGTCGTTCCAGAGCCGCGCCTCACGGTGGCTCTCGAGCTTCGGCAGGTAGAAGTAGGGGCCCGAGCCGGAGTCGATCAGCGTGCGGGCGTTGTGGAAGATGTACAGCCCGAAGTCGACGAGGCTGCCGGAGGCCGGCATCCGTCGGTTGGCGCGGTCGACGAAGGTGAGGTTCTTCTCCACCAGGTGCCAGCCGCGCGGACGCATGACGATGGTCGGCGTCGCGTCCGCGGTGACCGCATACTCCTTACCTTCGGGGCTCGTGAACGTGAGCTGCCCGCGCACGGCGTCGAGGAGACTGATCTGGCCCTCGATCACGTTGGCCCAGGTGGGGCTCGTGGCATCCTCCTGGTCGGCCAGCCACACCTTCGCGCCCGAGTTCAGCGCGTTGATTGCCATCTTGCGGTCCGTCGGGCCGGTGATTTCCACGCGGCGGTCCTCGAGGCCGGGGCCTGCGCCGGCTACGGTCCAGCTCGGATCGTGACGGATGTGCGCCGTCTCACTGAGGAAGCCCGGGTCGCGGCCGTTCGCGGCATCCACGCGCGTCTTCAGCCGTGCGGCGAGCAGGTCGTGCCGCGTACCGGCGAAGCGGTCGTGGAGTTCGGCGAGGAAGTCGAGGGCCGCCGGGGTGAGGATCTCGCCGTAGCGGGCGCCGAGATCGCCGGTGATCTCCAGGTGCGGCACGATGGTGGCGAAGCCGCCGGTGTTCGTCGCCGAACGGTGGGAACGAGGGCGATCGAGCGTTGACGGGGCTGAGGTGTTCATGGTCGTTCTCCTTGACGGTATGGGGTGGGGTCGAGCGGGTTGCCCAGGGCCGGTGCGGTTGCGGTGCCTGGCTCCCACTCTGGAGCCCCCAGAACCTGTCCGACCAGGAATACCAGGCAGAAGAATACCGATTCTTCTGTTTGCCGGAACTAGTGCGCCGTGTGACTATGAAGCATGGTCATCGCAGATCGACTCCTCTACCCCTCCCTCTCCGACGCCTCGGACGCGGAGGCCGGACTCGACGCGCTCACGCTCGGCCGACGCATCCGTGAAGTCCGCACGGCTCGCAGGATGACTCTCGACGCCCTCGCCACGGCGATCGGTCGCGCGCCGTCCCAGGTATCCATGATCGAGAACGGCAAGCGAGAACCGCGGCTGTCCATGCTGCGCACAATCGCAGCCGCCCTCGGCACGAACGTCGACAACCTCCTGAGCGCGGATGCCCCCTCGGAGCGCGCCGCACTGGAGATCGCCGTCGAGAAGGCGCAGCGCGGTCCGGTGTTCACGGCGCTCGGCCTGCCCCGGATCCGTGTCAGCAAGGGCCAGAGCGACGAAACACTGCAGACCCTGCTCAGCCTGCACAACGAGATCGAACGGCTACACCGGGAACGAGCGGCGACCCCTGAGGAGGCCAGGCGCGCCAACTCCACACTGCGGGCGACCATGCGGGACCGGGACAACTATTTTCCCGAGCTCGAGGCTCAGGCGCTGGAACTGCTCACTGCCGTCGGCCACACCGGAGGGCCGGTCTCACACCAGGTGGTCGCCGACATGGCAAGTCACCTCGGCTACTCCCTGCATTACGTGAACGATCTGCCGCACTCCACCCGGTCGGTGACCGACAAACGTAATGGCCGGATCTATCTGCCCACCAAGCCGTCTGCGTCGCGAGACTCCCGCTCGCCGATCCTGCAGGCCTTCGCGAGCCACCTGTGCGGTCACGAGGAGCCCGGAAGTTATGCTGAATTTCTGCGCCAGCGGGTGGAGACGAACTATCTGACCGCCGCCATCCTGCTGCCGGAGAAAGACACCGTGAAGCTGCTCACCGAGGCGAAAAACCTGCGCCGCATCTCGATGGAGGATCTACGGGACGCCTTCGCGGTCTCCTACGAGACCGCCGCGCACCGCTTCACCAACCTCGCGACGGCGCGGCTGGGTATCCCGGTGCACTTCATGAAGGTGCATGAGTCCGGCACGATCATCAAGGCGTACGAGAACGACGCGGTGCGCTTCCCGAGCGATGCGCTCGGGGCCGTCGAGGGCACGACCGTCTGCCGCAACTGGACGGCCAGGACCGTGTTCGAGGTCGAGGACCGGTTCAGCCCCTGGTACCAGTACACCGATACCCCCAGCGGCACGTTCTGGTGCACCTCGCGGATCGAGAAGGCGAAGGAGGGCGAGTACTCGGTCAGCGTCGGCGTCCCGTTCGCGCACGTGAAGTGGTTCCGCGGCCGCGAGACGCCCAACCGCGCGGTCTCGCTCTGCCCGGATGAATCATGCTGTCGCCGTGCCCCCTCCGACCTGACCGAGAAGTGGTCCGGGCAGTCCTGGCCAGCCGCGCGCACGCCGACGAGCCTGCTCGCCGCCCTTCCCACCGGCACCTTCCCGGGGGTCGACCAGACCGAGGTCTACGAGTTCCTCGAGGCGCACTCACCGCGGTAAGCCTGCGGAGGCCTGCGCGGTACTGGCAGGATGAACACGTGGCATCGCCGCCACCGAAGGAGGAACCCCGGTGGCAAGCACAATATTCGAACGGGCCCGCCCGGCCGCATCCGTGGTCACCGAATCCCTCCGGCACACCAGGCAGTCGTCGTTCTGGCTGGACGATATCGTCCAACCGGTCCGCCCCCGCCTGTCGGGGGATCTCCACTGCGACATCGCCGTCGTCGGCGGCGGCTATCTCGGGCTGTGGACCGCGCTCATCGCCAAGCAACGCGACCCCGAGGCGCGCGTGGTGCTGCTCGAGGCCCGAACCATCGGCTGGGCGGCCTCCGGGCGAAACGGCGGGTTCTGTGAGGCGAGCCTGACGCACGGCGAGGAGAACGGGCGCACCCGCTGGCCGAACGAGATCGCCCGGCTGAACGAGCTCGGGCTGGCGAACCTCGACGAGATCGAACGCACCGTCGCCGAGCTCGGCCTCGACTGCGATTTCGAACGCACGGGTGCCATCGACCTGGCGGTCGAAGACCACCAGGTCGATTGGCTGCGGGAGGAGCCCGCCGGCGACGACACGATCTTCCTGGATACCGCGGCCGTGCGCGAGCAGGTCGGCTCGCCCACCTATCTGGCCGGTGTTTGGCACCGGCGCACCAACGCCCTCGTGCACCCGGGCAAGCTCGCTGCCGAACTGGCCAGGGCCGCGACCGAACGAGGCGTTGAAATCTTCGAACACACCCCCGTGCGGCAGCTCGACGCTGCCGGGCTCTCACCGGCTCAGGGGATCAACCTGGTCACCCCGGGGGGCGTCGTGCTGGCGCGACAGGCAGCGCTGGCCACGAACGTCTTCCCCTCGTTACTGAAGCGTAATCGCCTCGCCACCGTGCCCGTCTACGACTACGTGCTCATGTCCCAGCCGCTCAGCGCCGAGCAGCTCGCATCAATCGGGTGGCAGAACCGGCAGGGTCTGAGCGACCTCGGCAACCAATTCCACTACTACCGGCTGAGCGCCGACAACCGCATCCTCTTCGGCGGCTACGACGCGATCTACCACTACGGCGCGCGGGTGCGGAGCGAGTACGAGAACCGGCCGGCGAGCTACGAACGTCTGGCGAGCCACTTCTTCACGACCTTCCCCCAGCTGGCAGGCCTGCGGTTCACTCACCGCTGGGCGGGCGCGATCGACGCGTCCACCCGGTTCTGCGCATTTTACGGAACGGCCCGCCGCGGCCGGGTCGCCTACGCCGCCGGATTCACGGGCCTCGGGGTCGCCGCAACGCGTTTCGCCGCGCAGGTCATGCTCGACCAGCTCGCCGGGCTGGAGACGGAACGCACCCAGCTCGAGATGGTGCGAAGCCGGGCCCTGCCGTTCCCGCCCGAGCCGCTCGCGTCGATGGGCATCCAGGCGACACGCTGGTCACTCGACCGCGCCGACCACAACCGCGGTCGCCGCAACACCATCCTGAAAACCCTCGACGCCCTCGGCCTCGGCTTCGACTCCTAGGCTCGGCACCGACACGCCGCACGACGCGAACATTCGGTTCCGCGGTCTTGGCGCCGCGCCGGCAGTAGGTTGAGCACACACTATGAGGTGTCGACGGCCAGGTTCGCGGCCGGGCATGCCTCCGGCTTGCTCCGAAAGGTCATCATGGCAATCGATCATCCCCCAGTGCAGAGGCTCGGCGACGCGGAGCACCTCAAGGTCCTTGGATACGACGACTCGTTCGTTCGCTCCATGTCCTGGTGGGGCAACTTCGCCCTCGGTTTCACCTACCTGTCGCCGCTGGTCGGCGTTTACTCCCTCTTCGCCCTCGCCCTCAGCACCGGCGGCCCACCCTCGATCTTCTGGATCGTCATTGTCGGCTCCGGCCAGCTCCTGGTGGCCCTGGTATTCGGCGAGGTTGTCTCCCAGTACCCGATAGCCGGCGGCATCTACCCGTGGACGCGTCGGCTGTGGGGCAAGCGCTATGCCTGGATGGCCGCCTGGGTGTACATCTGGGCAATGCTGGTGACCATCACAGCGGTGGCGGAATATGGCACCGGCTTCCTCGCCAGCCTGATCAACGCCCCGGTCACCAATGAAGTGACCCTCGGCCTCTCCGCGCTCTTCCTGGTCGCCGCGTTCGGGATCAACTTCACTGGCACGAAAAATCTCGCGCGAGTCGCCCGGATCGGCCTGGGCGCAGAGCTCATCGGCGTCGTCGGCCTTGGCCTCTACCTGCTGATCTTCCAGCGCAAGCAGGAGTTCGGCGTCTTCTTCGACTCAATGGGCGTCGAGGGTGACGGCGGCTACGCAACAGCCTTCCTCGGTGCAGCACTCGCCGGGCTCTTCCTCTTCTACGGGTTCGAGGCCTGCGGCGATGTCGCGGAGGAAGTGGAGAACCCGGCCAGGCGCATCCCGACCGCAATGATCATGACAATCCTGGTCGGCGGCGTGTCCGCCCTGTTCTCGTTCGCCGGCTACGTGATGGCCGCTCCGGATCTTCAGCAGATCGTCAGCGGTACCGATGTCGACCCGATCCCCTTGATCCTCGAGTCCTCGCTCGGCACCGTCGGGTCGAAGCTCTTCCTCGTGGTCGCGCTCACGGCGTTCCTCTCCTGCGTGCTCAGCCTCCAGGCCGCGGCGAGCCGCCTGCTGTTCTCATTCGCCAGGGATGGGATGATCCCGGGCCACAAGTGGCTGTCCCAGGTGTCGCCCCGCCGGGCCGTTCCGGTGAACGCCCTCATCGTCGCCTGCACGATCCCGCTGCTTCTCTGCGTGCTGATCTACGTGGGCGGGAGCACCCTGCTCGTGCGGATCACGGCATTCGCGGTGATCGGTATCTATGTCGCCTTCCAGTCCGTCGTGCTCGCGGCGCTCCGGCAACGACTGAAGGGCTGGAAGCCGGCCGGCCCGTTCAACCTGGGTGGGGTGGGGATCATCGTGAACGTGCTGGCCCTGGCCTACGGACTGGCGGCGATGTACCTCCTGGGCCGTCCGGGCACATCCGGGGTCGTCCTCGACGACTGGATCGTCCTGATCGGCCTCGGCGTCGTGATGGGCACCGGGCTGCTCTATCTGTTCATCGCCAAGCCGCACAGCGCCTCGCACGCACCGGAAGGCGATGCGATCGAGATTGCCAGGCAGATCCGGGAACACTCCGGCCAGCAGTAGAAACCCCGGAGGAAACAGGAAGGGCCCGTCCGAGGACGGGCCCTTCCGCACAGATGGTGAAGCTTAGATGCTGTTCACGTCGAGCGGGATGCCGGGGCCGAACGTGGTCGAAACGGCGCCCTTCGTGATGTAGCGGCCCTTCGAGGAGCTCGGCTTGAGGCGAACGATCTCCTCGAGTGCTGCGCCGATGTTCTCGTTCAACTGCTCGGCCGTGAAGGAAGCCTTGCCAACGACGAAGTGCACGTTGGAGTGCTTGTCAACGCGGAACTCGATCTTTCCGCCCTTGATGTCGGAGACTGCCTTCGCGACGTTGGGCGTCACGGTGCCGGTCTTCGGGTTCGGCATGAGGCCGCGCGGGCCGAGGACCTTACCGAGACGACCGACCTTACCCATGAGCTCGGGGGTCGAGACGGCGGAGTCGAACGAGGTGTAGCCGGCGGCCACCTTCTCGATGAGCTCGTCGCCACCGACCTCGTCGGCGCCGGCGGCGATAGCTGCCTCGGCGG
This sequence comes from Cryobacterium sp., assembly GCA_039924805.1. Lineage (GTDB taxonomy): Bacteria > Actinomycetota > Actinomycetes > Actinomycetales > Microbacteriaceae > Cryobacterium. Next base: position 6,620 of record JBDTAA010000037.1, on the reverse strand, counting down.
CCGGGCCGGTTGCGAACACGATGACGCGGGCGGTCTTACCGGTTCCGTGGGGCAGGATGACGGTGCCGCGCACCATCTGGTCTGCCTTGCGGGGGTCAACACCAAGCTTGAGGGCAACCTCAACCGTGGAGTTGAACTTGGCGGAACCGGTCTCCTTGGCCAGGGTGACGGCCTCGGTGGGGGTGTAGAACTTGTCGGCTTCGATCTTCTCGGCCGCGGCCCGATAGGCCTTTGACTTCTGTGCCATTTGAATCTCCTGTACAAAAATTTGAGAGTGTGGTGCGAGCCTGGCTGGCTCTTCCACGAACTGCTGGGGTGGCGGGATGCCGGGTGGTGAGGGTTAGGCCTCGACCATGATGCCCATGGAGCGGGCCGTGCCGGCGATGATCTTCGATGCCGCGTCGAGGTCGTTGGCGTTGAGGTCAACCATCTTCGTTTCGGCGATCTCGCGAACCTGCGCCTGGGTGAGCTTCGCAACCTTGACGGTGTGCGGGGTGCCGCTGCCCTTGGCAACGCCGGCTGCCTTCTTGATGAGCTCCGCCGCCGGCGGGGTCTTCAGGATGAACGTGAATGAACGGTCGTCGTACACGGTGATCTCAACCGGGATGACGTTTCCGCGCTGGGCTTCCGTCTGGGCGTTGTACGCCTTGCATAACTCCATGATGTTGACGCCGTGCTGGCCAAGCGCCGGCCCGATGGGCGGTGCTGGGTTGGCGGCGCCGGCCTTGATCTGAAGCTTGATCAGACCGGTAACCTTCTTCTTCGGTGCCATGTTCTATTCCTTTTCGGTGATCGAGCCTGTCGAGATCTCCTCGACGAGGTTCTCCCGCGTCCCCGGCGTTTCCGGGGGGCGGTGGTTGGGGGAGGTGTCTAAAGCTTGGTGACCTGGTCGAAGCTGAGCTCGACCGGGGTCTCACGTTCGAACAACGACACCAGCACGATGAGCTTGCCGCTCTCCGGCTTGATCTCGTTGATGGAACCGGGCAGGCCCGCGAAGGAGCCTTCCTTGATCGTGATGGTCTCGCCGATCTCGAAGTCGATCTCGGCCGGGAGCACACGGGATGCGGCCTTGCCGCCGTGCCCTCCGCCGGACTTGACGCTCGGAGCCTCTTTGATCTCGACGAGGCTCTTCAGCATGCCGAAGGCCTCCTCGAAACGGAGTGGCGTCGGGTTGTGCGCGTTGCCGACGAAGCCCGTGACACCGGGGGTGTGACGAACGACAGACCAGCTGTCCTCGTTGAGATCCATGCGGACCAGGACATAGCCGGGGATGCGCACGCGCGTCACCATCTTGCGCTGGCCGTTCTTGATCTCGACGACGTCTTCCATCGGAACCTCGACCTGGTAGATGAAGTCTTCCATCGCCATCGACTGCTTGCGGTTCTCGATGTTCTGCTTGACCCGACGCTCGAAGCCGGCGTAGGAGTGGATGACGAACCACTTGCCGGGCTGGAAGCGCAGTTCCTTGCGGAACTCCTCGTACGGGTCTTCGGGGGTCTCTTCCGCGTCGGCCTCGGTGGAGACCTCGACCTCGTCTTCTACTGCCTCGACGGCAGCCTCGGCCTCGTCAGCGGAGTCGATGTCGAGCGCGTCGTCAACGATCGCATCGGCTGCGGGGTCGGTCGCCTCGGCGAGAGCGTCGAGCGCGGCGTCGAGGTTGTCCTCGATGTTGGCGTTCGGGTCAATGATGTGGATCGCGGCCTTTTCGGCGGCCTCTACGGAGTCTTCAGCTTCGGCAAGCACATTGCCTTCCTGCGCCTCGTCCTCGTCGGAGGACTGCTCTGCGGCGGTGGCCCAGTCGACGTCGTCGTGTTTCGTCTCAGTCACTAAATCTCAGTCCTTATCTATTGAATGGGCGCGTGTTCGTTGCCCGTTCAGCGTTGCCATGAATGTCACGCGGGAGCGGCCTGGCTGGCAGTTATCCGCCGGGTGTTCCGAAGACAAACAGAACGACGGCCGCGAACACGCCGTCCATAGCCGAAACCAGGGCCATCATGATGACCACGAAGACCAACACGACGCCCGTGTAGCTCAGGAGTTCCTTGCGAGTCGGTGTGACGACCTTCCGGAGCTCGGCCATGACCTGCTTGATGAACAGGGTCAACCGAGCGAATGGTCCGCTTTTGGAGTCGCGGGCGATTCTCGCGTTCGCGACGATTTCCTCATTCGGTTCGTCGATCACTTTTCGGGCCACCTGTTACACCTTTCATGGGCCGACGGAAATACCACCGACTTGCAGGGCGGACAGGACTCGAACCTGCAACCTGCGGTTTTGGAGACCGCTGCTCTACCAATTGAGCCACCACCCTATGGAGCGAAACCCCCTCGCTTGCCGCGCACATCCGTGGTGGTGAGACCAAAAAAATGGGCGCAAAAAAGCATGGCAGATTTCAACTACCTCGATCAAGTCTAGGTCACTCCGGAACCCCTGTAAAGCCGAGGCGCACGCCGGCCGCGGCGGCACCCCCGGAAACGATTTCCTGGCGGCACCCCCTGTGCCCCATAGCGGCGCCCCCGTATGCTCGTATGGTGACCCACGAACCCAAGCGGATATCCAGCCGGATCGGCTCCATTGCGGAGTCGGCAACCCTCAAGGTCGACGGCAAGGCGAAGGCGCTGCAAGCCGCCGGCCGGCCTGTCATCAGTTATGCGGCGGGTGAGCCCGACTTCCAGACTCCCGGGCACATTGTCGAGGCCGCGCTGTCCGCGGTGCGCGACCCGAAGAACTACCGCTACACGCCGGCGGCCGGGTTGCCGGATCTCCGCGAGGCCATCGCGGCCAAGACCCTGCGCGACAGCGGTCTCCAGGTATCTGCAAGCCAGGTCGTTGTCACCAATGGAGGCAAGCAGGCGGTTTACCAGGCCTTCGCCACCCTGCTCGATCCGGGCGACGAGGTGCTCGTGCCGACTCCGTACTGGACCACGTATCCCGAATCGATCCGGCTCGCGGGAGGGGTTCAGGTCGACGTCTTCGCCGGCAGCGACCAGAACTACCTCGTCACGGTTGACCAGTTGGAGGCCGCGCGCACACCGCGCGCGAAGGTTCTCCTCTTTGTCTCGCCGTCGAACCCCACCGGATCCGTGTACTCCCCCGAACAGACGAAAGCCATCGGCGAGTGGGCGGACGAACACGGACTCTGGGTCATCACGGACGAGATCTACCAAAACCTCACCTACGACGGCGTGCGCGCGGTGTCGATCGTCGAGGCCGTTCCGGCCCTGGCCGACCGCACTATCCTCGTCAACGGCGTCGCCAAGACCTACGCCATGACCGGCTGGCGCGTGGGCTGGATGGTCGGGCCGGCCGACGCGATCAAGGCCGCCGCCAACCTCCAGTCGCACCTGTCGTCGAACGTGTCCAACATTTCGCAGCGTGCGGCGATCGCGGCCCTGAACGGACCGCAGGATGCGGCACTCGAGATGCGTGAAGCCTTCGATCGCCGACGCAAGATAATCGTGACCGAACTGAACAAGATCCCGGGGATGCTCACGCCGACGCCACAGGGCGCCTTCTACGTGTACCCCGACGTGACCGGTCTGCTCGGGCGCACGTGGGGCGGTGTCACCGCGAACACCTCGCTGGAGCTCGCCGACATCATGCTCGACCAGGCCGAGGTCGCCGTCGTTCCCGGCGAGGCGTTCGGTCCGAGCGGGTACCTGCGCTTCTCGTACGCTCTCGGCGACGGGCCGCTGCTCGAGGGCATCCAGCGCCTGCAGCGCCTCTTCGCCTAACCGTGGGCGCGGGACGCTAGCCGCATGGAAGCCTCAGCCCCGGTCGTGCGCGTGCGCGACCTGCACAAGTCCTACGGCAGCTTCGAGGCCCTCGGCGGCATCAGCTTCGACATCCACGCCGGCGAGACGTTCGCGCTCCTCGGACCGAACGGGGCAGGCAAGAGCACGGCCATCGAGATCCTCGAGGGCTACCGTGACCGCGGCTCCGGCGAGGTGAGCGTGCTCGGCGTCGATCCGCAGCGCGCAGGCCGGGCCTGGAAGGCCCGCCTGGGGATCGTGCTCCAATCCACCGGCGAGAGCGGCAACGTCACCGTGACAGAGCAGCTCACCCACTTCGCCGGGCTCTACCCGAACCCGCGCCCCGTGTCCGAGGTGATCGACGCTGTCGGCCTCGCGTCGAAGGCTAAGACCCGCATCAGCAAGCTATCGGGCGGGCAACGCCGCCGGGTGGATGTCGCTCTCGGCATCATCGGCCGGCCGGAGCTTCTGTTCCTGGACGAGCCGACGACGGGCTTCGACCCGGAGGCGAGGCACCAGTTCTGGGGCCTGGTGCGGCGGCTCAAGGCCGAGGGCACCACCATCCTGCTCACCACCCACTACCTCGACGAGGCGGCCCAGCTCGGCGACCGCGCCGGGGTGATCAATGACGGGCGGCTCATCGACATCGGCGCGATCACCGAGATCGGTGGGCCGGAGGCGCGGGTGCCGCTGGTTCGGTGGCGGGATTCCAGCGGGGCGCCGCACGAGGTTCGTACCGACGAACCGGGCAAGGTGGTGGCCGGGCTCGTCGCCGACAGCGGGGAGCCGGTCGATCTCGAGGTGATTCGGCCCAGCCTGGAGGACGTCTACCTCGGCCTCGTGCGCGGACACCGCGTGGGTGACGACAACGCCGCAAGCCCGGATGACAACACCCGCGGCGCCATCGCGAGCAGCACCGACGCTGAGGTGCCGGCATGAACGCCGTCGGCACCAACACCGGAAACCACCCCCCCACCACGGGCGTCCCGCCGGTCGGAGGGTTGGGCGGCATCCTGCGGGTCGGCGCGTCCCGGGTGCTCTATGAAACCCGGGTCTATTTCCGCAGCCCAGACACCGTCTTCTTCACGTTTCTGTTCCCGTTCATCATGCTCGGCATCTTCACCGCGGCGTTCGGCGCGTCCGGGAACATCGGCACGAACCCCGACGGCACCGGGGGGATCAGCGTGGGTGCCTACTACCTGCCGGGAATGCTGGCCGCGGGGATCCTGCTGTCCGGCGTGCAGAACCTCGCCGTCGACATTGCCGGCGAGAAGAGTGACGGCACCCTGAAACGGCTCGGCGGCACCCCCCTCTCGCCGCTGAGCTACTTCATGGGCAAGATCGGCGAGGTGCTGCTGACCGCCACGATCCAGGCCGCGCTGTTGATCCTGGTTGCCCGGTTCGCGCTCGACATCGACCTGCCAAACGAGCCGGACAAGTGGCTGACCTTCGCCTGGGTCTTCCTGTTCGGCGTCATGACGTGCGCCTTCCTCGGCATCGCGCTGTCGTCCCTCCCCCGCTCCGGCAAGAGCGCGACCGCCGTGGTTATCCCGATCGTGCTGATCCTGCAGTTCATTTCGGGCGTTTACCTGCAGTTCTACGTTCTTCCGGGGTGGATGCAGAACGCCGCCGGCCTGTTCCCACTCAAATGGGTGGCGCAGGGCATGCGCGGGGTTTTCCTGCCCGAGGGGTTCGCCTCTCTGGAGCAGACCGGCGAGTGGGACTTCCCGATGGTGGCGCTGAACCTGGCCATTTGGCTCGTGGTCTGGCTCGTGCTCAGCCGCGTGACATTCCGATGGATCCGGAAGGATGCCTGAGCGAGTCCACTAACTGGGTGCCGGTCGGTGGCTAGAGGGTCAGGCCGACGAGAACGGGCTCCGGCTGCAGGAACACTCCGAATTCGGCCGCCACGCGGCCTTGTACGTAGCGCGCCAATTCGGCGATCTGCTCGGCGGTCGCCCCGCCCGTGTTCGTGAGCGCCAGGGTGTGCTTGCTCGACACGGCGGCGCGGGAACCCGGAAGCCGGAATCCACGGGAGATCCCCGCGTTCTCGATCAGCCAGGCCGCGCTCAGCTTCACCAGTCGCACGTCCACGGAGCCCGGAATCGGACCTACCCCGGTGTATTCGCTCAACGGGATCACCCGGTCGGCCGGCTCGGCGTCCTGGTTGATGATCCACCGCGGTGCCGACGCGGGCAACGACCGTGCGACGTGCTCGGTGACGATGGGATTGGTGAAGAACGACCCGGCACTGGCGGTGTCTGGGTCGCTCGCGTCGAGCACCATCCCCTTGGACGCGCGGAGTGCGAGCACCGTCTCCCGGAGGGCCGAGATCGGCACTCGATCGCCGAGTTGCACGCCCAGGGCACCGGCCAGCTGAGCATAGGCGACCGGCCCGCTGAGCGCGCTTCCGAGCACGGATGCCTCTGCGGTCGTGTCGTGGAGCGTCAGCTCGATCGCCAGCACAATGCCTCGCAGCCCCTGCTTAAGGACCGAGGTTCGGTAGCCGAGCTCGAGCTCGCCCGCCTCCATCCGACGGCGTTCGCCCGTTTCGTAGTCGAGGAATTCGACCGCGACCAGGCTGGACGACAGCTCCTGCCCGTAGGCTCCGATGTTCTGCACCGGGGCGGCGCCGGACGACCCGGGGATGCCGGACAGCGCCTCGATCCCCGACCAGCCGCGCAGGGTAGCGAAGGCGACGAGGTCGTCCCAGGGTTCGCCGGCGTGCACGCGCAGGGTGACCCGGCCGGGCCCTGGCGCCGGTTCGACAACCGAAATGCCGCGCGTGACGACGCGAATCACGGTCCCGTCGAAGCCGTCGTCGCTCGCGACCGTGTTCGAGCCGCCACCGAGGAGCATCCACTCCTCGC
>JBDTAA010000036.1:0-5182 GCA_039924805.1 Cryobacterium sp. | reverse complement strand
CACGATGCCGGCGTTGTTCACGAGGATGTCGAGTCCTCCGAATGTGTCAACAGCCAACGAGACAGAACCACCACTGATGAGTGCTACTTTTCCGCCGACGCGTGCCATGGAGGCCTCTCTTCCACTCGTCGAGTCCGTCAAATCGGAAACTACACCCGTGGCCGCCCGGTGGGTCGCGTGAGCGCCGGTAGCGAGACTGACCGCTGCCCGGACTACTGGTGAGCCGGCTCCGGCTCCCGGGCCGAGGTCCCGGCCACTTCGTCGACCTGACCGGCGCTCGGGTAGAAGAGCCTGACCAGGGCGAAGCCCAGCACTCCCCCGGCGAGCTGGGCCGCAATGTAGCCCGGCGCTGCGGACGGCGCGATGCCGGCAAACGTGTCGGAGAATACTCGGCCGATGGTGATTGCCGGGTTCGCGAAGCTGGCGGAACTCGTGAAGAAGTACGCGGCGCCGATGTACGCGCCGACGGCTGCCGGAGCCAGGTTCGCCCGGCCCGACCGGACCAGCGAGAAGATCACCAGCACCAGGCCCGCGGTGGCCACGACCTCCCCGAGCAGGTGCGGGGCGGTGAGACGCTCCGTGGAGCTGATGCTCACGCCCGGAAGCGCGAACATCAGGTTCGCGACAACGGCCCCCGTGACGCATCCGAGGATCTGCGCCGGAATGTACGCGGCCACGTCGCTCCAGGAACGATTCCCGAGCCAGGCATCGACAAGCGAGACGACGGGGTTGAAGTGGGCGCCACTGACGGGGGCGAAGATCAGGATGATCGCGAACAGTCCCAGGGCCGTCGCGAGGGCGTTCTCGAGAAGCTGCAGGCCCACATCGGTCGGGGAAAGCTGCTGCGCCGCGATGCCGGAACCCACGACGAGGGAGGCGAGCAGGAGGCTCCCCAGAAATTCGGCGGAGACTCGCCGTGCGAAAACGCTCACGCCGTGACGAGCACTGTCGCGAGGGAGTCGAGTGCGCCTGGCACCAGTGCGTAGTAATGCCACGTGCCGCGCTTCGACCGGGTGAGGAAGCCGGCCTCCATGAGCACCTTGAGGTGGTGAGAGATGGTGGGCTGGCTGAGTCCGATGGGCTCGACCAGGTCGCACACGCACGCCTGCTGGCCTTCGGAGGCCGCAACGATCGACAGCAGCCGCAGGCGGGCCGGGTCGGCGAGGGCCTTCAGGAGACGGGCGAGGTCAACGGCCTGCTCGGCGCCGAGCGGTTGCCGGGTGAGCGGGGCGCAGCAGGCCGAGGACTCAGCCAGCGGGAGCACGGTGAGTGGGGACATACCCCCAGCCTAAGGCAATATTGACATCTATCGATATTTACTTCATGCTTCATTCATCGACAATCATCGATGCAGAGGGAGATCATCACCATGACGCTCATTGACCTGACGGTCCCGGTGGCCCGAAACCGTCACCTCGGCACGCTGCCCGTGGCGATCATCGGAGCCGGACCGATCGGCCTCGCGGCCGCCGCCGAACTTCACGAGCGCGGCATCGACTTCATCGTCTACGAAGCCGGCAACAGCGTTGCGAGCAGCATGGCCGCCTGGGGCCACACCCGCCTATTCTCCCCCTGGAAGCACCTCGTCGACCCCGCGGCCCGTCGACTGCTGCTCGCCAGCGGCTGGATCGAGCCCAACGAGTCGTCCCTGCCGACCGGCAGCGACCTGATCGCGCAATACCTCGCGCCGTTGGCCGCCCTGGACGCCATCGCCAGCCGAATCCGCACCGGTACAACCGTCGTGGCGGTCAGCCGTGAGGGGATGGACCGCACCCGCACCGCAGGACGCGACTCCCGCGCCTTCACACTCCGCCTTGCCGGAGCCGCCGGAGACCTCAGCGACGTACAGGCCGCCGCCGTCATCGACGCCTCCGGGACATACCTCAACCCCAACAGCCTGGGCTCGAATGGCCTCGACCCGCTGGGCCTGCCAGACGTGGAAGACCACGTCGGCCACGCGCTGCCCGACGTGCTCGGCGCCGACCGTCTCCGCTTCGCCGGCAAGCACACCGTCGTTGTCGGAGCCGGCCACTCCGCCGCCAACACCCTGATCAACCTCGCGAAACTCGCGCAGGAGGAGCGGGGTACGACGATCACGTGGATCATTCGCGGCGAGACGCTGCGCGTGCTCGGCTCGGCCGACGACGAGCTGGCGGCCCGCGCGTCGATCGGGACGGCCGTCGGTCGCCTCGTCGCCTCCGGTGCCGTCAGCCAGGTGGACGGATTCGAGATCGTCGGTTTGGAACGGGTCGGCGACGGCGTCGACATCGTGGGCACCCGCGGCGGCACTATGGAGCACGTGCGTGCGGATCTGATCGTGAATGCGACCGGATACCGCCCCAAACTCGACATGCTGCGCGAGATCCGTCTCTCGCTCGACGAGATCGTCGAAGCCCCCGCCGCCCTGGCCACCCTCATCGACCCGAATCTGCACAGCTGCGGCACCGTCACGCCCCATGGCGTGACCGAGCTGACCCAGCCGGAGCGAGACTTCTACATCGTCGGCATGAAGAGCTACGGCCGAGCGCCAACGTTTCTTCTCGCGACCGGTTACGAGCAGGTCCGCTCGATCGCCGACGAACTTGCGGGCAACCGCGAGGCCGCCCGGCAGGTGCGGCTCGTTCTGCCGGCGACCGGCGTGTGCTCGACCGATATCGGTGGCGGCTCGAACTGCTGCTGACGTTGCGCCGCGGAACGCATCGTCCACAACAAGGCCCTGACGTAGGGTATTCACGAGCAAAGGAACCGAAACCCCATGCCTGAGAAGCCCACCGTACTCTTCGTTTGCGTGCACAACGCCGGTCGTTCACAGATGGCCGCCGGCTACATGACCGCCCTGTCCCGGGGCCAGGTTGAGGTGTTCTCGGCCGGCTCCGCCCCGAAGGACCAGATCAACCCGGTCGCGATCGAGGCGATGGCCGAGGAGGGCATCGACATCGCCGCCAACGTGCCCAGGATCCTCACCACGGACGCCGTGAAGGCCTCCGACGTCGTGATCACGATGGGCTGTGGCGACACCTGCCCCATCTTCCCCGGCAAGCGGTACGAGGACTGGGAGCTGGCCGACCCGGCCGGCCAGGGCATCGAGGCGGTCCGCCCGATCCGGGACGAGATCAAGGCACGGATCGAAAAGTTGCTCGCCGAGATCCTCCCCGCCGCGGCCTAGCCTCCAGTGGTTCCGCTCGTGCCGGTCGTGTCGGCGGGATCGTGCCGGCGCCGACTGGCGAACAGCAACGGGACCGCGATCAGCTGGATGGCGCCACCAATCACGAGCGAGGTCCCGTAGCCCCAGAGGTCTGCGGAGCGGCCCAGTGCCGGCTGGATGAACACCCCGCCGAGGCCGCCGAACAGTGAGTCGAACGAGAGTACCGTCGCCCGCTGCTTCGACGGGATCATGTCATTGAGGTAAGCCTGCCGCACCGGCCCGGCGACGGCGACCACGAAACCCCAGACCACCAGGAAGACGACCGCAAACCAGAAGTGGCTGTTCAGGCCGAGGAGCACGAGAGCGGCGATGCTGCTGAGGGAAGCCCCGATCACAACGGTGGTTCGCCGGGCGAACAGCCCACGGATCCGGGGGGCGAGCACTCCACCGGCGATCTGCGACAGCGAGAGCACTGCCGCGGCCAGCCCGGCAATGGAATAGGCCGACGGGTCTCCGTAGAGTTCCAACAGATAGGGCTGCAACGCGTAGAACGCGTAGAACCCGACCCCTGACGCGAACGGTGCGGCGAGAATCACGTAGCGCACCGACCGCTTCGTGAATCCGTGCTCGATCGACTGGTTCAGCACGTTCCGGGTCGCCTGCACCGGCCCAGCCCCGCGATCCGGGGTGAAGCCCAGATCCTTCATCACGAAGAACGCGAACAGGAAGAGCACGATGAGAATCCCGGCGCGCACGAGGAACGGGACACCGAGATTGGTCGCCTGGGCGATCACTCCGCCCAGGACCGAGCCGATGAACATGGCGACACCGGACACCACGAGCCCACGGCCGAACACCGCCTCAAGACTGCCGGTGTGCCCGGTGAATGCCAGCGCGTCGACCAGCCAGGCCTCGACAGCGCCGGAGAAGAACGTGAACCCGAGCCCGAGCAGCATGGACACGAGAGCCCACCAGCCGAACGGCGCCTGCCAGAGCCACAGCATCCAGTAGAGGCCGGTGGTGACCGACAGCGTGATCGTTCCGAGCAGATAGGACACCTTCCGCCCCGCCGTGTCGGCGACAACGCCGGTCGGGATCTCGAAGATCACCATGCCCACGGTGTAGAACGCGTTCGCGGCGAACGCCTCAAGATTCGACAGCACCGCGTCGAGCAGGAAGAGCGTGTTGATGCCCCAGATAAATGAGGCAGCCAGCGTGTTGCCGAGCAGGAGCGTCAGGTAGATGCGCTGAACGCGACGCGCCGCCGGGTTCACGACCCGGTCGCCCCGTCCCACCACGCGAGCACCCGCGTGCCGTAAAACGTGAGCCACTTGGACGGTTCGCCGGGCGGCACGTCGACCTCGAACCACACTCGCCCTGGGTGGCGGCGCTCCTGCAACCAGGTGCCGTCGGGGCGGCGGGCGGCGCGGATCACCTCGATGGCGTCCGCGAGCCGCGGATCGGGATCCGTGCCGTCGCGCAGCGCCGCGGCCCGGAAATAGTCCGCCGCGTTGAGCACGCTGTAGAACCAGCGGAACGGGTACACGAACCGCGGCACCCACGGCCCGACCAGCTCGCCCGTGGAGAGGGTGTGCAGCAGCCGACGCTCCAGCAGGTACTCCTCACCGGAGCGGCGGGCGGCGCGCTGCTCGTCGCTGCCGCCGGTCGCGGCCTCGTAGTACAGCAGCCCCTTCAGGGAGTTGATCGTGGAATGGAACGAGGACCGGGTCGAGCCCTCGACCCACTCGCAGTTCCAGCCGCCGTCGGCCATGCGGTGGTCGAGGAACCACTGGGCGATGGGCGACACGTCCGCCCCGAGCCATGCCCCGTTTGCGAGCGTGTATGCGTTGATGCAGCAGTCAACCTCGCCTCCCCAATACGGCAGGTCGTCGTACTCCCAGCGGCTGTTCGCGGCGAGCAGGTCGGCCGTGCCTGCAAGGGCGGCGGCATGGAGGCCCCAGCCGCGGAGCGTGTTGAGCGTCCACGTCGTCGCGGTCCACGGCTGTCCCGCGCCATCGGCCGCCTCGGGCCCGTGGA
>JBDTAA010000035.1:0-9434 GCA_039924805.1 Cryobacterium sp. | reverse complement strand
GCAGCGACTTCCCGAACCAGATCAACAACGTGCTGGCCTTCCCCGGCTTCTTCCGCGGCCTGCTCGATGCGAACGTCTCCGACATCACTCCCGGGATGCTCGTGGCCGCTGCCGAGGCCATCAGCGGCTGTGTCCACGATGATGAGCGGAACGCCAGCTTCATCATTCCGAGCGTGTTCGACCCCCGCGTCGCCGGCGCAGTCGCCGCGGCCGTCGTCGCCGCCGCCGCCCACGCATCCAAGTAAGAGACAAAAAGAGGAAACGCAATGTCCATTGAGATCAGCTCACTGCCGTCGGTCGACCGGGCCGATGAGATCCTGACGCCGGAAGCCCTCGCCTTCGTCGAGAAACTTCACCAGAGGTTCGCGGGGGAGCGTGACGTGCGCCTCGCAGCCCGGGCGGCTCGTCGCGAGGAGGTGGCCAGCACGGGTCGGCTCGATTTTCTGCCGGAAACCGCCGACGTCCGAGCCGGCGATTGGAATGTCGCCGCAGCGCCGCCCGCGCTCCAGGACCGCCGCGTCGAGATGACCGGCCCTGCCGCGCCAGCCAAGATGGCCGTGAACGCCCTGAACTCCGGTGCCAAGGTATGGCTTGCTGATCTGGAGGACGCCGCAACGCCGACGTGGCGCAACGTGGTCGACGGGCAGCTTTCGCTCTTCGACGCCGCGCGGGGCACTCTCGCGTTCACCTCACCCGAGGGCAAGGAGTACTCGCTGCGCACCGATGCGCCGCTGTCGGTCGTCGTGGCCCGACCCCGCGGCTGGCACCTGGCCGAGAAGCACGTGAGCGTGGACGGCAAGACCGCGATCGGTGCGCTCGTCGACTTCGGCCTGCACTTCTTCCACAACGCGGCGAAGCTCATCGAGAACGGTCAGGGGCCCTATTACTACCTGCCCAAGCTCGAAAGCCACCTCGAGGCGCGCCTCTGGAACGAGATCTTCGTCTTCTCCCAGCAGGAGCTCGGCATCGCGCAGGGCACGATTCGTGCCACGGTGCTGATCGAGACGATCCCTGCCGCCTTCGAGATGGACGAGATCCTCTACGAACTGCGCGAACACGCATCCGGCCTCAACGCCGGACGCTGGGACTACCTGTTCAGCATCATCAAGTATTTCCGAGATGCGGGCGGCGAATTCACGCTTCCCGACCGCGCGGACGTCTCGATGACGGCGCCGTTCATGCGCGCTTACACCGAGTTGCTCGTGAAGACCTGCCACCGCCGCGGGGCATTCGCGATGGGCGGCATGGCCGCCGTCATCCCGAACCGTCGCGAGCCCGAGGTGACGGCCGCGGCCTTCGCGAAGGTGCGCGCCGACAAGACCCGCGAGGCGAACGACGGCTTCGATGGTTCCTGGGTTGCGCACCCCGACCTCGTTCCCGTCTGCCGCGAGGTATTCGACGGCGTTCTGGGCGAGCGGCCCAACCAGCTTGAGCGCACCCGTGGCGAGGTGGAGGTCACGGCCGAGCAGTTGCTCGACGTCAGGTCGGCCCCCGGCAGGGTCACCGAGGCCGGCCTGCACGCCAACCTGTACGTGGCGGTCGCCTATACGGCCGTCTGGCTCTCGGGCAACGGAGCCGTCGCCATCCACAACCTGATGGAGGATGCCGCCACGGCCGAGATTTCCCGTTCACAGGTGTGGCAGCAGATCCGCAACTCGGTCGTGCTCAGCGACACGGGCAACACCGTCACCCGCGAACTGGTCAGCAGCGCGCTGGCCGAGGAGACGGAGCGTTTGCGCGGAGAGGTCGGTGCCGAGGCCTTCGCCGAGTTCTACCAACCGGCCAGCGAACTCGTGGCCGACATCTGCCTGTCCGAGGAGTACACCGACTTCCTCACCATTCCCGCCTACGAATTGTTGACGCGCTGATGGGTGTGCCTGGATCGGCGTTGGTCACTGCTCTCGGAGCGTCCGAACTCGAGGCGATCGAGGGCCGCCTCGCGGTAACCGATGCGCTGTTGGCCGGCTCCTACCCGGGAGACACCGGCAGTCGGCAGCCCGTGCACACCGTGTACGTTCCGGCAGATCGTTTCACCCCGCAGCTCGCCGCGGAATGGGGCGCCGAAGCTGAGCGTGCCGTCGCGGATCACGGCGGTTGGGAAGCGCTCTGCGCCACGCTCGGACTCGATGCCGGCAGCGCGGCAACGATCTCGGCCCTCGTGGCTGACAAGCTCGCGCGTGAGCCGATCGAAGATCTGCGCATCGACTTCGAGGACGGCTACGGCGATCGCGGCGATGCCGCCGAAGACGCCGAGGCGCTCCGCGCTGCGGACGCGGTGACGGAGGCGATCGCCGCGGGCACCGCCCCCGCCTTCATTGGCATCCGCTTCAAGTGCTTCGAGAAGCCCACCCGGGCTCGCGGCCTTCGCACCCTCGACCTCTTCGTCGGCGGGCTGATGGCCGGCGGCGGCCTGCCCGACGGCCTCGTGCTCACACTGCCGAAGGTGACGACCGTCGCTCAGGTGGAGGCCATGGTTTACGCCTGCCAGAAGCTGGAAGACGCGCACGGGCTCCCGGCGGGACGCCTGCGTTTCGAGGTCCAGATGGAGACGCCGCAGCTCATCCTCTCCGATCAGGGAACCGTGCCTGTGGCGCAGCTGCTCCACCGTGCCGAGGGTCGCGTGAGCGCCCTGCACTACGGAACCTACGATTACAGCGCCTCCCTCGGCATTGCCGCGGAGTACCAGTCGATGGAGCACCCGGCGGCCGACTACGCCAAGCAGGTCATGCAGGTCGCCGTCGCCGGCACCGGTGTGCGTCTATCCGACGGGTCGACTAACGTCATCCCGGTCGGCTCCGACGCCGCCGTCGCAGAGGCCTGGCGCCTGCACGCACGCCTGGTGCGGCGCTCGCTCGAGCGCGGCTACTACCAGGGCTGGGATCTGCACGCCGCGCAGCTTCCCACCCGCTACATCGCCAGCTACGCCTTCTTCCGCGACGGCCTCGCCGCCGCGACGGCGCGACTACGCAACTACGTGCACCATACGGAGAGTGGAATCATGGACGAACCGGCGACCGCTCGCGCGCTCGCAGGGTTCGTCCACCGCGGCGTCTCCTGCGGCGCCGTGACCGATGCCGAGGTCGAGGAGCTTGCCGGCATCAACACCGCTCAACTGGGCGCACTCGCCCACCCCGTTTCGACGAATTGAGGATCCCATCGTGACTACCCCCCGCTATTTCGCGCCGGAGGCCACCCTCCCGCCGCAGACCGATCTGCTCACAGACCGCGCCGTGGTCACGGAGGCCTATACGGTCATCCCACGCGGCGTGCTCCGCGACATCGTTGTCAGTGAGGTTCCCGGATGGCGCAACACCCGCACCTGGGTACTGAACCGCCCGGTTGCCGGCGGAGCGACAACCTTTGCGCAGTACCTGGTCGAACTCGCCAAAGACGGCGGCTCGGACGATCCTGAACCCGAGGCCGGGGTCGAGTCGTTCCTCTTCGTGCTCGAAGGAACACTCGACCTCGAGCTGGAGGGCGAGGCGCACGTGCTCCGCCCCGGCGGTTTCGCCTTCCTGCCGCCCGGATCGAGCTGGAAGCTCGTCAACACGCACGATGAACTCGTGAAGTTCCAGTGGATCCGCAAGGCCTACCAGCCGCTTCCCGGCCTCACCCCCAAGGCTGTTGTGGGCAACGAGCAGGACATCGTTCCCGGGGCTATGCCCGGCACCGACAACAAGTGGCGTACGACGCGGATGCTGCCCACCGATGACATGGCCTACGACATGCACATCAACGTCGTCACGTTCGAGCCCGGGGCCTCCATTCCGTTCGCGGAGACCCATGTCATGGAGCACGGCCTGTACGTGATCGAAGGCAAGGCGGTCTATCGCCTCAACCAGGACTGGGTCGAGGTGCAGGAGGGCGACTACATGTCGCTGCGAGCCTTCTGCCCGCAGGCCTGCTACGCCGGCGGTCCAAGCAACTTCCGCTACCTGCTGTACAAGGACGTCAACCGTCAGATCAAGCTGACCTGATCCACCTTGCCAGGCCGTCCGCGTCGTCCTTCGACGCGGACGGCTTTTTTGTTGCCCGATTCTCGTGGTTGACGCACCGGCATCGATCTTCTATCCTTTTCACATAGCAAAATATGTATTCCGCTTTATGAAATAGTCGAGGACGCCCATGTCATACACCGTGAACTGTTCCATTCTTCTGACCGATCTGCCCCTGCTCGAGCGCGCGGCCGCCGCCAAGGCTGCCGGCTTCGACGCCGTCGAGTTCTGGTGGCCCTTCACCTCGTCCGTCCCAAACCATTCGGACATAGCCGCGTTCGAGAAATCCATCACCGACGCCGGCGTGCAACTGACCGGGCTCAACTTCAACGCCGGCGATATGCCGGCCGGTGACCGCGGGCTGGTGTCCTGGCCGACGCGCTCGAGCGAGTTCCGCGACAATCTCGACGTCGTCACCGGTATTGGGGAGCGCCTCGGCTGCACCGCCTTCAACGCTCTCTACGGCAACCGCATCGAGGGCGGGGACGCGGAGGCCCAGGACGCCGTCGGGGCCGAGAACCTCGCCCTTGCCGCAGCGGCCGTCGCCCGCATCGGCGGCACCGTCTTGCTCGAGCCGGTCAGCGGTGCGGCGGCCTATCCGCTGCTCACCGCCGACGATGTTCTCGGGGTCATCGAGCGGGTCCGCGCGGAGAGCGGCAGCGATAACGTAAAGCTCCTCGCCGACTTCTACCACCTCGCCGTCAACGGCGACGACGTGGCCGCCGTGATTGAGGCGCACGCCGCCGACTTCGGTCACATCCAGATTGCCGACGCCCCGGGGCGCGGCGAGCCCGGCACGGGCGAGCTGCCCCTGCAAAGCTGGATCGACCGCAGCCGGGAACTCGGCTATGCCGGCCACATCGGCCTGGAGTATAAGACTGCCGCCGCCGACCCGTTCGCCTGGCTCGCGCCCGCCGAACGGGGCCGCCGCGACTGATCGCAGAATCCGACCCATACGGGGCAGCGGCTGATCCGCGCCCCGGCTCACTCACTCTCGAAGGAATAGAAATATGTCGAACATCGCCGTAATCGGACTCGGAATCATGGGCCTGCCGATGGCCGTCAACCTCGTCAAGGCCGGGCACACCGTGACCGGCTTCAACCGCAGCCAGGACCGCATCGACCAGCTCGTCGCCGCGGGCGGCAAGGGCGCCGCCAGCACGGCCGAGGCCGTCGCCGACGCCGAGATCATCATCACCATGGTTCCCGACTCGCCCGATGTTGAGGCCGTCGTCAGTGGTGAGGCCGGGGTCTTCGCCAACGCCCCCGCCGGCAGCTACTGGGTCGACGCCTCCAGCATCCGCCCCGACGTGTCGGTGCGCCTCGCGCTTGCCGCCGCTGAGGCCGGCATCAAGGCCGTCGACGCCCCCGTCTCCGGTGGCGAGGCCGGCGCCATCGAAGCCAACCTGTCGATCATGGTCGGCGGCGACGAAGCCGACGTCGAGGCGGTGCGCCCCGTGCTTGAGGCAGTCGGCAGCACCGTCGTGCACGTCGGGCCGAGCGGCTCCGGCCAAACGGTCAAGGCGGCCAACCAGCTCATCGTGGCCGGCACCATCCAGCTCGTGGCCGAGGCGCTCGTCTTCCTCGAAGCACACAACGTCGACACCGAGGCAGCCGTCAAGGTACTGGCCGGCGGCCTGGCGGGCAACCGCATCCTCGACCGCAAGGCGGCCGGCATGATCGCCCGCACGTTCGAGCCCGGCTTCCGCGTCGACCTGCACCACAAGGACCTCGGCATCGTCACCGCGGCCGCCCGGGAGGCAGGCGTTGCGATCCCGCTCGGCGCCGTCACGGCGCAGCTCATGGGCGCCCTCCGCGCCGAGGGCCACGGCTCGCTCGACCACTCCGCGCTTCTGCTCCTTGTGGAGCAGCTCTCCGGCCGCTCCGGCGCCACGAAAGCATAGGGGATCCTCATGGTCAGGATGCGTGCTGTTGATGCGGCGGTGTTGATTTTGGAGAAGGAGGGGGCGACGCAGGCGTTTGGTTTGCCGGGCGCTGCGATTAATCCTTTCTATTCCGCGATGCGGGCTCATGGGGGTATTTCTCATGTGTTGGCTCGTCACGTGGAGGGTGCGTCGCATATGGCGGAGGGTTTCACGCGGACCAAGCCGGGCAATATCGGTGTGTGTATTGGTACGTCGGGTCCGGCGGGGACGGACATGATCACGGGGTTGTATTCCGCGTGGGCGGACTCGATCCCGATTTTGTGTATCACGGGTCAGGCGCCGGTGGCGAAGTTGCACAAGGAAGATTTCCAGGCGGTGGATATCGCGTCGATCGCGAAGCCGGTGACGAAGATGGCGGTGACGGTGCTCGAGGCCGGCCAGGTGCCGGGCGTGTTCCAGAAGGCGTTCGAGTTGATGCGGGGCGGGCGTCCGGGTCCGGTGTTGATTGATTTGCCGATCGATGTGCAGCAGACCGAGATCGAGTTCGACATTGATGCGTATGAGCCGTTGGTGATCACGCCGCCGAAGGCGACGCGTCGTCAGTTGGAGAAGGCGCTGGATATGTTGCTGGCGGCTGAGCGTCCGGTGATCGTGGCCGGTGGCGGCATCATCAACGCGGATGCGTCGGCGGATCTGGTCGAGCTGGCGGAGTTGTTGAACGTGCCGGTCATTCCGACTCTGATGGGTTGGGGCACGATTCCCGATGATCACCCGCTGATGGCGGGAATGGTGGGGTTGCAGACCTCGCACCGCTATGGCAACGAGACGTTGCTGGCGTCGGATTTCGTGATCGGGATCGGGAACCGGTGGGCGAATCGTCACACGGGCGCCCTGGACGTGTATACGGCCGGTCGCACCTTTGTGCATGTGGACATTGAGCCGACGCAGATCGGCCGGGTGTTCTCTCCCGACTTCGGCATTGTCTCGGATGCGGGGGAGGCGTTGCGGGGTTTGCTGGCGGTCGCGAAGGAGCGCACGCTGCCGGATCGTTCGGCGTGGGTGCAGAGCTGTGTGGATCGGAAGGCGTCCCTGCAGCGTAAGACGCACTTTGACAATGTGCCGATGAAGCCCCAGCGGGTGTATGAGGAGATGAACCGGGCGTTTGGTCCGGACACGCGGTATGTGTCGACGATCGGGTTGTCGCAGATCGCGGGGGCGCAGTTGCTGCACGTGTACAAGCCGCGGCACTGGATCAATTGTGGTCAGGCTGGTCCGTTGGGGTGGACGTTGCCGGCGGCGTTGGGTGTGGCGACGGCGGATCCGGACACGTTGGTGGTGGCCCTGTCGGGTGATTATGACTTCCAGTTCATGATCGAGGAGCTCGCGGTCGGGGCGCAGTTCCAGCTGCCGTATATCCATGTCGTGGTGAACAACTCGTATTTGGGGTTGATTCGTCAGGCGCAGCGTGGGTTCGAGATGGATTATCACGTGTCGTTGGCGTTTGAGAATGTGAACTCGCCTGAGCTGGGTGGGTACGGGGTGGATCACCTCAAGGTTGCCGAGGGCCTGGGTTGTAAGGCGATCCGGGTGCGTGAGGGTGATGATCTTCCGGCGGCG
This sequence comes from Cryobacterium sp., assembly GCA_039924805.1. Classification (GTDB taxonomy): domain Bacteria; phylum Actinomycetota; class Actinomycetes; order Actinomycetales; family Microbacteriaceae; genus Cryobacterium. The sequence continues at coordinate 1,936 of JBDTAA010000035.1, read as the reverse complement.
TTCGAGCAGGCTCGCGCGTTGATGGCGGAGTTCAAGGTTCCGGTTGTGGTGGAGGTCATCTTGGAGAAGGTGACCAATATCTCGATGGGTGCGGCGGGGATTGATACGGTCAATGAGTTCGAAGAACTCGCGTTGACGGGGGCGGACGCACCAACGGCGATCTCCCCACTTCCCACCCACTGAAACCCCACCCCGGGCAGTCCACTCCGAGTCAAAGGTGACCTCCATGCGTATCGTGATCGCAACCGACAAGTTCAAGGGCTCCCTGACCGCCCCTGAGGTGTCTGAGGCCCTCCGGGCTGGACTGCTCGCCGTCGATGCCACCCTGGAGGTCGACCTCGTCCCCGTCGCCGACGGCGGCGAGGGCACCCTCGATGCGGCCGTCGGAGCCGGCTTCACGCTACAGGCGGCGCGGGTGTCGGGGCCGAACGGTTCCCCTGTCGAGGCGACCTTTGCGGTCAGGGGCAGCCAGGCCGTGATAGAGATGGCCAGCGCGTCGGGACTCGACCTCGTGGCGCCGGGCGAGATGGATGCGGTGCGCGCCAGCAGCCGGGGCACCGGCGAGCTCATCCGGCACGCCCTTGACCTCGGCTGCCACGACATTGTCCTTGGTGTCGGCGGCAGCGCCAACACCGATGGCGGCGCGGGCATGCTGGCCGCTCTCGGTGCCCGTTTCGTCGACGCCGACGGGCACGCCCTAGCCGATGGCGGGGGAGCGCTGCTCGACCTGGCTTCTGTCAACATCCGCGACCTCGATGCACGGCTCCGACTCACGACCATCACCCTGGCCAGCGACGTCGACAACCCCCTGCTCGGTGCCCGCGGGGCGGCACGGGTGTTCGGACCGCAGAAGGGCGCGACTCCCGCGGATGTCGAGCTGCTCGACCGCGCACTGACCCGGCTGGCGGAGGCGCTCGGCGACTCACTCGGCGACTCCGCGCTCCAACAGGCGTCCGCCCCCGGTGCCGGCGCGGCCGGTGGGGTCGGCTACGCGGCCCTCGCAGTACTCGGTGCCACGCGGCGCCCCGGCATCGATGTGGTGCTGGAATTCACCCGGCTCGCCGAACGCGTCGACGGAGCCGCACTGGTGATCACCGGGGAGGGCAGCCTCGACGAGCAAAGCCTCGGCGGAAAGACCCCGGTCGGCGTCGCCCAGTTGGCCGCACGGGCCGGCGTTCCGGTGATCGCGGTCTGTGGCCGCACCACTCTCTCTGTCGCCGAGCTCCGCGGCGCCGGGATCGATCGGGCCTACTCCCTCGCGGAGCTGGAACCCGACTTGACGACGTCGATGCGCGAGGCGGCATCCCTGCTCCAGCGCATCGGCACAACCATTGCGGAAAGCGAGCACGTTCATGAGTGACAAGAAGCAACGAGAAGAAGGAACTGACATGAGCGACAAGAAGGCGGTGACCGTCGCCGAAGACGTCGTCGAATTCGACCTGGTAATCCGGTCCAAGAACGTCATGACCACGGCAGGTCTCCGACCCCGCGAGGTCGGCGTGCGCGGCGGCGTCGTGGTGGCACTGGAGCCGCTCGGCAACGGCCTGATCGGACGCGAGACCATCACCCTCGACGACGACGAGACGCTGCTCCCCGGTCTCGTCGACAGCCACGTTCACGTCAACGAGCCCGGCCGCACCGAGTGGGAGGGCTTCGCCTCCGCCACGCGGGCCGCCGCCGCCGGTGGCGTCACAACGATCATCGACATGCCGCTGAACAGCATTCCACCGACGGTAAACGTTGAGGCGCTTGAGCTCAAGCGTTCCGTGGCGAAGGACCAGATCTTCGTCGACGTCGGTTTCTGGGGCGGCGCGATCCCGGGCAACAAGGCCGACCTGCGCCCCCTGCACGATGATGGCGTGTTCGGCTTCAAGTGCTTCCTGCTCCACTCCGGGGTTGACGAGTTCCCCCAGCTCGACCCAGAGGAGATGGAGGC
>JBDTAA010000034.1:0-14646 GCA_039924805.1 Cryobacterium sp. | reverse complement strand
TCCATCGACTCGAACAGCGGCGGGCTTATCCGGCGGCCGGAGATCGCCGTCCGCAACGGCCCGAACGCCAGCCGAGGCTTGATGCCGCGTGCGTCGATGAGCTCGGCGCGCAGCGCCGCCTCGATGGCTTCGGTCGTCCACTCCACGCCGGGCAGTAGCGCCAGTGCGGCGTCGAGCACCTCGGGCCCTTCTGCACCCGGCAGGGCGTCAGCGTCGAACTCGAGTTCGTCGTCGGCGGTGAAGAGGAACTGCAACAGCGCGGGTGCCTCACCGAGCAGCTGCATGCGCTCCTGCACGAGGGGCGCGGCTTTCAGGAGCAGGAGGGTGTCAGCGTCATCCTTGATGATGCCGCCGAGGTAGGGCACGAGCCGGCGCGCGAACTCGTTCACGGGAAGCAGCCGGATGTGGTCGCCGTTGATCGATTCGGCCTTCTTGAGGTCGAAACGGGCCGGGTTCGGCAGAACGTCTGCGACGTCGAAGGCGGCGATCATCTCGTCGATCCCGAAGATGTCGCGGTCACTCGACAGCGACCAGCCGAGCAGGGAGAGGTAGTTGACGAGCCCCTCTGGCACGAAGCCGCGGGCCCGGTGATGGAACAGGTTCGACTCGGGGTCGCGCTTGGAGAGCTTCTTGTTGCCCTCGCCCATCACGTAGGGCAGGTGCCCGAAGCGCGGGATGAACGTGGTCAGTCCGATGTCGATGAGCGCGTGGTAGAGCGCGATCTGCCTGGGTGTGGAGGAGAGCAGGTCCTCCCCGCGGAGCACGTGCGTGACGCCCATCAGCGCGTCGTCGACGGGGTTCACGAACGGGTACAGCGGATGCCCGTTGGGCCGCACGAGCACGAAGTCGCTGAACGAACCGGCCGGGAAGGTGATCTCGCCGCGAACCAGGTCGTCGAACGAGGTGTCGCCGGCGGGCACCTTGAGGCGGAGCGCCGGCTTGCGGCCCTCGGCGCGGTAAGCGGCCTTCTGTTCCTCGGTCAGGTCGCGCTCGAAGTTGTCGTAGCCCGTCTTCGGGTCGCGGCCGAGCGAGACGTTGCGCACCTCGATCTCCTCGCCGGTGGCGAAGCTCTCGTAGAGGTGGCCGGAGACCTTGAGCTGCTCGATGACGTTCTGATAGATGTCGTAGCGCTGCGACTGGCGGTACGGCGCGTGCGGCCCCCCGGAGTCGACGCCCTCGTCCCAGTCGAGTCGCAGCCAGCGCAGCGCGTCGAGGAGCTGAAGGTAGCTCTCCTCTGTGTCGCGGGCCGGGTCGGTGTCCTCGACGCGGAAGATGAACGTGCCGCCGGTGTGACGCGCGTAGGCCCAGTTGAACAGGGCCGTGCGGATCAGGCCGACGTGCGGCGTTCCGGTGGGCGACGGGCAGAACCGAACGCGGACATCGCTGCCGGTTGCGGAGGACACGGGGTACGAAGTGGTCTCAGACATCACGGTCGATTCTAGTTGCCATGGCCCGCCGCGCCGGGTACCGCCGAATCTGGTACCGACGAGCGTGGTACCGACGAACCGGGTACCGACGAGCCGGGCACCGATGATGCGGCGGCGGCAAGTGCGGCCAGCTGGCGCAGGGTCGCGGCGAGGGCCGGAACCGTGTTGGCCCCCGACGCCGTCACCGCGTGCACCGTGCGCTGGTCCCGGCCGGCCGTGGGCCTGATCGCGATTCCGGCACGGAAGCCCACGGATTCTACGGCGAGCATCGGAAGCATCGCGACGCCGATCCCGGCCTCGACGAGGCCCAGCACGGCCGCGACGTTGTCGGTTTCATAGGAGATCCGCGGTGAGAAGCCCTTCCGGTCGCAGAGCTCGAGCAGGTGGCCGCGGCACCGTGGGCATCCGCCGATCCACGTCTCGTGGGCCAGATCGGCGAGGTCGACCTCGTCGTGACCGGCGAGCGGATGCTTAGACGGAAGCACGAGCATCGTCTCGTCGCGGCGCAGGGCCGTCACGGCCAGCCCCTCGGTGCTGGCGCGGTGCGGGTCGACCCGGTCGCCCGGGTAGCTGAAGGTGATGGCCAGGTCCGCTCGATTCTCGCGGACCGCCGCGACCGCCTCGGGCGGCTCCGCCTCGAGGTAGGTGATCCTGACGCCCGGATGCCACTCCCCCATGACCGCGAGTAGCCGCGGGACGAGCGCGGCGGAGGCCGACGGGAAAGCGGCGAGTCGCACCCGGCCGGCCCGCAGTCCCTGCAACTCGGCGAGTTCGCCGGCCGCCGCCTCGAGGGCGCTGGTGACGGCGACCGCGTGCTTGGCGAGCACCCTGCCTGTTTCCGTGAGCCGCACGCTTCGCCCGACCCGCTCGATGACGGCCATCCCGAGTCGTTGTTCGAGTCGCTTCAGTTGCTGACTGACCGCTGGTTGGCTGTAGCCGAGCGCTATCGCCGCCGCGGTGATCGAGCCGTGCTCGGCGAGAGCACGCACGATGCGCAGCGAGTGAGAGTCGAGGTCGGCCGGAATGATCTGGGACATCCACGAAGAATAACGGATGCTTATGCTTTTCATCGATTACTGGCCATTGTTGAATGGATGGTTCGGCCGCAGGCTGGATGCATGAGCCCCGCACCGTCGCCCGTCCGCACGCCGTCATCCGAGGGCAGTCGCCCGCTGCTCGGCGTGAGCCAGGCACGCGCCAGGTTCGGCGGCGGACGCGGCTACCTCGCGGCCTGCACGCTCGGCCTTCCGAGCGTCGACACCCTCGCCGCGATGCGCGCCGACAGCGAGCAGTGGGCGCTCGGGCGAGCGTGTGCGGTGAACTACGGCGCGGTGGTTGAGCGGGTTCGGGCGGGATATGCCGACCTGGTGAACGTTCCGGTCGGCGCCGTCGCGATCGGCTCGCAGGCGTCCGTACTGGCCGCCCTCGTTGCCGCGAACCTGCCGGACGGCGCCGAAGTACTGTGCGTCGATGGCGAATTCAGTTCGATGGTTTTTCCGTTTCTGACCCAGCGTCACAGGGGCCTGACTGTGCGCCACGTGCCGCTGCACGAACTCGCCGACAGCATCACGGCCAACACGTCACTCGTGGCCTGGTCAATGGTGCAGTCGGCCACGGGGGCCATCGCCGACACCGACGCGATCGTCGCGGCAGCGCGCAGGACCGGCACGCTGACCCTGTGCGACACGACCCAGGCGGCCGGCTGGATGCCCGTTGACGCGTCACTGTTCGACGCGACGATCTGCCACAGCTACAAGTGGCTGTGCGCCCCGCGCGGTGTCGCTTTCCTGACGGTGAACGCGCGGATGGCCGAGGAGCTCAACCCCGCCCAGGCCGGCTGGTACGCCGGCGAGTCGCCCTGGGCATCCTGCTACGGCCCGGAAATGACCCTCGCGGTCGACGCGCGCCGCTTCGACGTTTCCCCGGCCTGGCCGGCCTGGGTGGGCGCCGAGCCCGCGATCGATCTGTTTCGGAGCCTCGACCTGGTCGAGGCTCGCGCCCATGCCGTCACACTCGGCGACGCCCTCTGCGACGGCCTCGACATCGACCGTTTGGGCCAGGCCATCGTGACCTGGCCGGATGCCGATGGTCACGCGCTCGCACGCCTCACCGCTGCGGGGCTGGTTGCGTCCGGTCGCGCCGGCCGCGCCCGAGTAGCCTTCCACCTCTGGAACGACGAAGACGACGTCGCCGACGCGCTGGCGGCCCTCCGCCGCTGAGCGAGCGGAGATTGAGCCGCACCACGGAGAGCGAGCCTGTCGAGATCCCGGTCTCGACACGGTCGGCCACCGGGCGCCCACCCGACGAGATGCTTGCGCCGTGCGCACGACCATTTTGCCGGTGTTCTCGCCGCGCATGAGGCCGAGACGTCGGGACTGGTTCGGTCATGGATGCCGGAGGCCGTGCCCGCATGGAATCGGTCGGTTGCGTTTCCGGTCGAGTTTCCGGTCGCGTCTCCGGTTGCGGCTCGAGTCGCGTCGACTTTTCCTCCACAGATGACCTTCGGGCCTCACTGTCCACAAGATTATGCCGTTTGACCGGGCCTTTCGCTGTCGTAGGAATGTCGGTGGGTACCCGGAGAATAGCCGCATGGACCTCCCCAACGCTCTCAGCACGGCATCCCTCGACGAGCTCGTCGATGCGGTTGTCGCGGCGGATCGGCGGCTTGCGTCGGTGAGCGCGCATCGTGCGCAGCTCATCGACCAGGCTCGTCGGCGCAGCGAGGCGACCGCTTCAGACGCCCCTCGGGCGCCGGGCGCACGGTGGGACGGCCCGACGGCTGCGCGCCGAGTGCTTGTCTCCGAGCTGGCCTGCGCTCTCCGCGTCCCACAGCGCAGCATGGAAACCCTCCTCGCCGAGAGCGAGGCACTCGTGCACGAGTTGCCGGCCACCCTTGCCGCCCTCAGCGCGGGCGAGATCAGCTACCGGCACGCGAAGGCGATGGTCGATCACGCGGGGTCGCTGCCGGCCGATGCGCGCCTCCAGTTCGAGGACGCCGTGCTGCCGAAGGCTAAGCGTCTCACGGTCACCCAGTTCGACGGCGCGGCGCGCAAGGCCAGGGAGCGCACCCATCCGGAAACCATCACGGCACGCCACGAGAAGTGGGCCGGGGACAGGGCCGTGCAGCTCCTACCGGCCCGCGACGGGATGGCCTGGCTGAACGCGTACCTGCCTACGGCCCACGCCCACGCGATCTATAACCGGGTCAGCGACCTCGCGATCAGCCTGCAGCGCCCCGACGAGCCCCGCACCCTCACGCAGCTCAGGGCCGACGTGCTGTCCGAACTGCTGATCGATGGGGTCGGCGGCGCGGCAACACCATCCGCCGGCCTCGGCCAGGGCGTGCGCGCCACGGTCCTGGTCACCGTCCCGGTCATGACGCTCCTCGGCCACAGCGAGGAACCGGCCCACCTCGAGGGCTACGGACCGATCGACCCGAACACCGCGAGGCATCTGGCCTCCAAGGCGCCCAGCTTCATCCGCCTGCTCACCCACCCCGAGACCGGATGTGTTCTCTCGATGGGCCGATCCCGCTACAAGGTTCCGAAAGACCTCCGCCGCTGGCTCCGGGCACGCGATGAGGTCTGCCGGTTCCCTGGCTGCAACCGCAGCGCCGCCCACTGCGACATCGATCACGGCCTGGATTGGCAGTTCGACGGGCGCACCGACGCCAACAACCTGGCCAATCTCTGCCCACCCGACCACGCGCTGAAAAGCGAGACCGCCTGGCGGGTCGAACACGCCAGGGACGGCACTCTCAACTGGACCTCGCCGGGCGGACGCACGTACAGCACCGATCCCGCGACCCCGATGGGGCCCGCGCCGCCGCCCTTCTAGAGCGGTGGGCGTGCGGTCCTCCGGTCAGGCGCGGCCCCACTGGTCAAGCTACGAAGCGCGCCGCACCGGGTTCGACAGCACGCCGATGCCGGGAATCTCGACCAGCACGGTGTCACCATCGGCGATGGCGCGGGCTCGGCCGGACGCCCCGGTCAGGATGACGTCACCCGGCAGCATCGTGAACACGCCCGAGACGAACGAAACGAGTTCCGCAATGGAGTGACGCATCAGGGCGATGTCGTCGCTCTGCACATCCTCACCGTTGACCTGGCCACGGATGACCGCGGAAGCAACGTCCAACTCTGTGTCGATGACCGGTCCGAGCGGGCAGAACGAGTCAAAGCCCTTGGCCCTGGCCATCTGGCCGTCGCGCTCCTGGAGCTCATGCGCGGTGACGTCGATCCCCACCGTGTAGCCCAGGATCACGCCCTCCGCCTGCTCGACCGACACGTTCTTGGCGATCTTGCCGATCACGATCCCGAGCACACCTTCAGCCCGAACATCGTTCACCGAAGCCGGCAGCGAAATCGGGTCTCCGGGGCCGACGACCGCCGTGTTCGGCTTGAGGAACAGCACCGGTTCTCTCGGCGCGCCCTCCGCTTTGTCCTTCGCGGTCAGGAAGGCGGCATTGGCCACCCCGACGATCTTGGAGCGCGGGATCACGGGAACGAGCAGCCGCACGTCGTGCAGCGCCACCCGCTCCCCGGTTGGCTCATAGCCTGCGAACATCGGGTCGCCCTTGAGCACGACGAGTTCGTCGTCGTCGACGATGCCGAAAGCGATGATCTCGCCGCGGCTGAACCGCGCGAGCTTCATGCGTCGGACTTCGCGGCGTCGGACTCCGGCACGTCGAGACGGGTGAGCCAGCCATGACGGTCGGGGCGACGCCCGTACTGAATGTCGGTGAGCTCCTCGCGGATCGCCATCGTGATCGCCCCGGCGGGCGCGTTGGCGTCACCGATCTCGATGTCCTTGCCCTTGAGCTGGGCGATCGGGGTGATGACGGCGGCCGTGCCACAAGCAAAGACCTCGGTGATGGAGCCGGACGCGACACCGTCGCGCCACTCGTCGAGGGTCACCTCACGCTCTTCCACGGTCATTCCCCGGTCTCGGGCGAGCTGCATCACGCTGTCGCGGGTGACGCCCTCGAGGATCGCACCCGTCAGGCGCGGGGTGACCAGCGTGTGCGTTCCGTGCACGAAGAACACGTTCATTCCGCCGAGCTCGTCGACGCGCGTGCCCGTCTCGCTGTCGAGGAAGAGCACCTGCGCGCAACCGTTCTCGTTCGCCTCCATCTGGGGAAGCAGCGACGACGCGTAGTTCCCGCCGCACTTGGCGGCGCCGGTGCCGCCGCGGCCGGCGCGCGAGTAGTCGGAGGCCAGCCAGATTTTCACCGGGGCGACGCCGCCGTGGAAGTAGGCGCCGGCCGGGCTCGCGATCACGTAGTAGCCCACGTTCTGCGCCGCGCGCACGCCGAGGAATGTCTCGTTGGCGATCATGAACGGGCGCAGGTACAGGCTCGTTTCGGGAGCGGACGGCACCCATTCGCCGTCGACGGCGACGAGCTGCTTGATCGATTCGATGAAGTCTTCGACCGGCAGCTCCGGCAGGGCAAGACGGCGTGCGGAGCGCTGCATCCGTGCGGCGTTCCTCTCCGGACGGAACGTCCAGATCGACCCATCGGCGTGCCGGTAGGCCTTAAGTCCCTCGAAGATCTCCTGGGCGTAGTGCAGCACGGAGGACGCGGGGTCGAGCATCAGTGGACCGTACGCGGTGACGCGGGCGTCGTGCCAGCCTCGATCGATGTTCCAGTCGATGGTGACCATGTGGTCGGTGAAGTTCTTGCCGAAGCCGGGGTCGGCGAGGATGGCTTCACGCTCGGCCGCGGAGCGCGGCGTCGAGGACCGCGGCGTTGCGGTGGTCGTCACGGTGAAGGCCATCGGGTGGTGGTCGGAGGCGGTAGCCGCGGCTGTCGCGGAAACGGGGTTGCCCGCTGCGTCCCGGGTCGCTGCGTTCTGGCTCGCTGCGTTCTGGCTCGCTGTGTTCTGGCTCGATGTGTTCTGGCTCGATGCGTTCTGGCTCGATGCGTTCTGGCTCGATATGTTCTGGCTCACTGGAGTCCCTTTTCTGTCGGGCTGGTCACGATGGTCTCGGTCAGGCGGGTCACAATGGCGTCGCCCACGTCGGCTGTGGTGCGCGGGGCCGAATCGACCCGGTCGGCGCGGTCGGCGATATCGGCGGTGACGGCGGCCTTTACCCGAGCACCTGCCTCGGCGAGGCCCAGGTGGTCGAGCAGAAGCGCGACCGAGAGAATGGCAGCGGTCGGGTCGGCGAGCTGCTTGCCGGCGATGTCGGGGGCCGAGCCGTGCACCGGTTCGAACATGCTCGGGAACCGGCCGTCGGGGTTGATGTTCCCCGATGCCGCGAGCCCGATGCCGCCGCTGATGGCTGCGGCCAGGTCGGTGAGAATATCGCCGAACAGGTTGTCGGTGACGATCACGTCGAACCGGCTCGGCTGAGTGACCAGGAAGATGGTGGCCGCGTCGACGTGCAGGTAGTCGACCGTGACATCCGGGTATTCGGCCGCCACCGCGGTCACGATCCGCTGCCACAGGCTCCCCGCGAAGACGAGCACGTTTGTCTTGTGCACGAGGGTCAGCTTCTGCGCCGGCCGGTTCTGGGCGACGGCGAAGGCGTAGCGCACGACTCGCTCGACGCCATAGGCCGTGTTGACGGAAACCTCGTTGGCAACCTCGTGCGAGGTGCCCTGACGGATGGAGCCGCCGTTGCCGACGTACGGTCCCTCTGTGCCTTCACGCACGACGACGAAGTCGACGGCGCCGGGGGCGGCGAGCGGACTGGGAACGCCGGGGAAGATCACGCTGGGGCGCAGGTTCACGTAGTGATCGAGCGAGAAGCGGAGCCCGAGCAGCAGCCCGCGCTCGATGTTCGCGTTGGCGAGCCGCGGGTCGCCGGGCACTCCACCGACCGCGCCGAGCAGAATCGCGTCGTTCGAGGCGATCGACGCGAGGTCGGTCTCGGTGAGCACCTCGCCGGTTTCGAGGAATCTCGCGGCGCCCAGCGAGAACTCGGTCTTTGCGAAGGTGACGTCCTCGCGGGCCGTCACGGCGTCCAGCACCTTGACTGCCTCGGCAATGACCTCGGGGCCAATTCCGTCTCCGGGAATGACGGCGAGCTTGATTTGACGTGACATTCGACTCCGTATGTCTGAAAGTAAGCAGTAGATAAACCCTACTGCCGCCAAACGTGTGTCTATGCTGGACGAATCCTGACAACCGAACGAAAGCAGATCACATGAGCATCGGACTGGGAATTTTCCTCTTCGTCGTCGGCGCCATCCTTGTCTTCGCACTCAACGTGAGTGTCGACGTCATCGACCTGGACCTGGTCGGCTACATCCTGATGGGCGCCGGAGTAATCGTGGCCATCCTCGGCCTCGTGCTGGCTACTCGCAAGCGCAGCTCCGTCACCACGACCCGCAGCGCGGTCGACCCCGCCAGCGGCGAGCAGGTCACCCGCAACGAGAGCAAGATGGACGACATCTAAACCGGCCGACTGAACCGGCCGACTGAACCGGCCGAACAACGCAGCACGTACGAAGAAGGCCCCGGGCGATTGCCCGGGGCCTTCTCGTTGCGCGCGCGGCGCGGTCGCGCCTTACTCGGTGAGGTCGATCTCCACCATGATGTCCGCCGAAATCGCGTCGCGCACCGATGCCAGGAGACCGGCCGGAACCGGTGAGTCCACGGTCAGGATGCTCAGGGCCTTGCCCCCCGCATACTGGCGGGCGATCTGCATGCCGGCGATGTTGATCTGGGCGTCGCCGAATTCGCGACCGTAGACGGCCACGATGCCCGGGCGGTCGGTGTACAGCATCACGATGAGGTTCTTCGCGAACGGCACCTCCACGTCGTAGCCGTTGACCTCGACGATCTTTTCCAGCTGCTTGGTCCCGGTCAGCGTGCCGGACACGGAGACCTGCGAACCGTCGGCCAGGGCGCCGCGCAGCGTGATGACGTTGCGGTATTCGGGCGACTCCGGGTCGGTGATCAGCCGCACGTCGACACCCCGCTGCTCGGCGAGGAGGGGCGCATTGACGTAGGAGACGGTCTCGCTGACCACGTTGGTGAAGATTCCCTTGAGCGCGGCCAGCTTGAGCACGCTGACGTCATAGTCCACGAGCTCGCCGCGCACCTCGACGTCGACGCTCGTGAGCGGGCTGTGCTGCGCGAGGCCGGAGAACACCTGACCGAGCTTTTCGACCAGCGGGATGCCGGGGCGAACGTAGGGGTCGATGATGCCGCCCGCGACGTTGACGGCGTCGGGCACGAGTTCGCCCGACAGCGCGAGGCGCACCGACTTCGCGACGGACACGCCCGCCTTCTCCTGGGCCTCGTCGGTGGACGCCCCCAGGTGCGGCGTTGTGATGATGTTGTCGAGGCCGAGCAGCGGTGAATCCGTCGGCGGCTCGTTGACGAAGACGTCGAGTCCGGCGCCGGCGATGGTGCCCTCGGTCAGAGCAGTGAACAGGTCGTCCTCGTCGATGAGGCCGCCGCGGGCGACGTTGATGACGAACGCGGTCGGCTTCATCAGCTTGAACTGGGCCTCGCCGATCATGCCGGTGGTCTCGGGCGTCTTCGGCATGTGGATCGTGATGAAGTCGGACTGTTCGAGAAGTTCCTCGAGGCTCACGGGGTGCACCCCGAGCTGCTGCGCCCTGGCGGAGGTGATGTAGGGGTCGTAGGCGATGATGTTGGTGCCGAACGCCTGCATGCGCGCGGCGATGAGCGCCCCGATGCGGCCGAGCCCGATGATGCCGATGGTCTTCTCGTAGAGCTCGACGCCGGTGTATTTGGAACGCTTCCACTGCGCGTCGGCCAGGGCGCCGTGCGCGGCGGGGATGTGGCGGGCGAGGCTCAGGATGTGGCCGACGGTGAGTTCGGCGGCGGAGATGATGTTCGAGGTGGGCGCATTGACGACCATGACGCCGGCCGCGGTGGCCGCCTTGATGTCGACGTTGTCCAGGCCAACGCCCGCGCGGGCGATGACCTTCAGGCGCGGCGCGGCGGCGATTGCCTCGGCGTCGACCTTCGTCGCTGAACGAACCAGGATGGCCTGGGCGGTTGCCAGTTCGGCGAGCAGGGCCACACGATCCGTGCCGTCCACCTGGCGGACATCGAAGTCGGGACCGAGCGCATCCACGGTGGCGGGCGAGAGTTCTTCAGCAATCAGTACGACTGGCTTCGACAAGAAAAGTGATCCTTCGGTTGCGTTGGGCAAGGAACGAATGCGCCGCGACCCTGGGGCGCCAGATACCGATTCAGCCTACTTGGTTCAGAATGGACCGATGAGCAGCGTTACGTTCGACGTCATCCAAGTGGTCCTGCGGCTGCTGCTGGCCCTCGTTTTCGTTGGCGCCGGGATCGCGCATTTTCGTCCGGCGGTGCAGCGCACCATGGCGGCGATGGTGCCGCCTCGCCTGCGCTGGAGCGGTTTACTGAGCCCGCGCGGCCTCGTCATCATCACGGGCCTGTGCGAACTGGCGGGAGGAGTTGGCCTGCTTTACCCTCCGACGATCGTGACGTCGGGCATCTGCCTGGTGCTGTTCCTCATCGCGGTTTTCCCGGCGAATGTGTACGCGGCCCGGCACCGCGAGCGCTTCGGGCGGGTAGCCATCCCGCTCGTGCCTCGCCTCCTCGCCCAGCTCGCCCTGATCGCGCTCATCATTGTGGCGATCGTCTAACTTCCCCGCGCCACCCCCGCGACGCCACCCCCGCGAAAACGCGGTCGTGGTCGCCACGGCGCACGAATGACGACCACAAGTGCGTTCTGGCGGGATGCGCGGGGCGTATAGCGTCGAAAGATTAGACGATCAGGCCGCCGAGGCCGAACATGAAGATGTCGAGGCTCAGTACCGCAATGAGGCAGAGCCCCACCAGCAACAGCATGGCGCGGGCGGCCGCCGCACGACGGCGACCGAGCCAGAACGCGATCCCGAAGACGAGCACGGGCAGGATGACCCCGGCGATGAGCACGGCCCAGCCGAATCCGCTCAGCCGGGTGTCGAGGCTCTGCGCCGCGGCGTTCAGTCCGACCAGGTTGCCGATGGCTTCCCACATGTCATAGGCGAAGAAGAGCCCGAAGAAAACCGATATCGTGACGACCAGCCACTGCGGTGTCGTGGGCGCGGAAGGCCGCACGATCGTGGTTGGCGCCTGGGCTGCGTCGGTCATGAGATTCCTCCGGTGCCGAGAACGAACGGGAGCGGTGCGAGCAGCACGGCACCGGCGAGGAGCCAGGCGATGCGCGTCCGTGGCCGCGCGCCGGTCAGCCAGAACGTCGCGCCGAACCACGCGGCGGGGGCAGCCACCGCGATCCAGAGCCCGAGGGAGAACATGAACTGGGCAACCGGGTCGACCAGCGAGTTTGCGATCCGCCCGATTCCGATGAACCAGCCGATCGTGTACAGCAGGTAGACGCCGGCCAGGATTCCCAGCGTGATGAGCATGACCGAACTCGCCGGAGCCGCGGCGTTCCGCGCCGCCTGCGCCTGCACGGCCGTCGTCGGCCCGGCGACCGACCAGCCGTCGGGGATTTCGGAGGCCTGCTCGGGCTCGGGCTCGGGGGCCACATTGGCCGTCACAGACTCGCGGCCGTGCTCGCGGCCGGGCTCCTGCACGGGTTCTACCGAACGGGGTCCGGACGCGAGCGTCGGATCGTCGTCGCCGGCCCAGCCGAGGGCATCGTCATCCCGATGAGAAGTCATCTGCCTAGGTTACCGAGCGGGAGTGCGATTACCGGCTGATCACGACCTTGAGCGCCTTCGTTTCGGAGGCGCGGGAGAAGGTGTCGTAGGCCTCGAGGAACTGGTCGAAGCTGAAATGGTGGGTGGCGAGCTTCTCGGCCGGGATCTTCTTCTGCGCAACGAGCTTGAGCAGCATCGGCGTGGTGTTGGCGTTGACCAGGCCCATGCTGATGTTGATGTTTTGGATCCACAGGTTCTCGAGATGCAGGTCGACCGGTTTCCCGTGAACTCCGACGTTGGCGACGTTGCCGCCGGGGCGCACGATCTCGGTCGCCATGGTGAAGGTCTCCGGAATGCCGACGGCCTCGATGGCCACATCCACGCCGGCACCGTCGGTCAATGCCATCACCTGCTCCTTCCAGTCGGCCGCGCCGGAGTGCACCGTGTCGGTGGCTCCGAATTGACGTGCCTGCTCGAGCCGGTTCTGGTCGAGGTCGAGAGCGATGATCGTCGCGGCGCCGTAGAGGCCCGCCGTGGCAATCGAGGCCAGGCCGACGGGGCCGGCGCCGATCACGGCCACGACATCGCCGGGCTTCACGCGGCCGTATTGCACGCCGATCTCAAATCCGGTCGGCAGGATGTCGGACAGCATGACGGCCTGATCATCGGTCACGCCCTCAGGCATCTTGTGCAGGGAGTTCTCGGCGTATGGCACGCGCACGTACTCGGCCTGAGTGCCGTCGATCAGGTGTCCGAAGACCCAGCCGATGCCGGACTGCCCCTCGTCACCGAGGCAGTGCGAGTACAGCTCGGACTTGCAATTGATGCAGTGGCCACACGACTTGATGCAGGAGATGATGACCCGGTCGCCGACCCCGAGGCCGCTCACCGAGGAGCCGACCGCCGTGATCGTGCCAACCCCTTCGTGACCGAGGATCCGGCCGATCTGGACGGCCGGAACATCACCCTTGAGGATGTGCAGGTCGGTTCCGCAGATGGTGGTCGTGTCGACCCGCACGATGGCGTCGCTGGGGTGAAGGATCTCCGGGTCCGGAACGTCCTGCCATGTCTTCTTGCCCGGACCACCATAGACCAGTGCCTTCACGATGACTCCTTCTGCATTGATTAGACGTTCTGCATTGATTAGACGTTCTATTCCGTGGGTGTTCAGGCCGACGTGGTCGTCCCGGGCGTCCGCCCGCATCTGCCCACCGTACTCCCGGGCGTTGCCCGTTCGCGGCTACGATCCGGGCATGGAACGCGCGTCGGAAACGAACCCCTACGCCGTGGCCGGGGCCGAACAACCCCGCTCCGGCCGGCACGACGTCAACGGATGCCGCCTCTACGCCGAGGTGCGCGGCCACGGCCCGGTGATCCTCATCATCGGCGCGAGCAGCGACGACGCCGAGATGTTCCGGCCGATCGCGGAACGGCTGACCGGGTTCACCGTCGTCACGTACGATCTGCGCGGCACTCTCCGCAGCAGCCGGGACGGCTGGCCCTGCGCCTCGACGCAGCACGCCGACGACGCCGCCGAACTGCTCCGCACGCTCGGGCTCGTGGCACCCACGTTCGGCGCCGACGTCTTCGGCGCCAGCGCCGGTGGCATCGTCGCGCTGCAACTGGCCTTGCGGCATCCGGACCTGGTGCGCCGGGTCACCGCCTACGAACCGGGCTACCTGCAGTATGCGGAGTCCGGCCGCGCCCTGGCGGCCCGGGCGGCGGAGTCCTCGTCCCGGCACCTCGCCGCCGACCCGGGCGACTGGGCCGGCGCCATGGCCGCCGTGTTCGCCGGGACGCTCGACGCTCCCGAAGGGCTGGAGTGGTACACCGCGCGCGGCACGACCCTGGCCGAGAACTTCCTGCGCGGGGACATGCACCTCACCGCGGAAACAGTAGACCCGGCCGCGCTCGCCGGCTCCCGCGCAGACATCCGCTTCGCCTGCGGGAGCCGGTCGCAGCCCGCCTTCCGTGAGGTCGCCGAGGAGCTCACCCGGATGCGCCGACGGCCAGGGTCGACCGATCCCGCGCTGCCGCACGTGATCGATGGCGTCGGCCACGTCCCGTATTACACGCCCGGGCCGGTCGCCGACTACATCCGGGAACGGTGCACCTAGCGAAGCGCAGCGCGCTAGTCGGGCGGAATGTTGTGATTGAGCCGGAAGACGATGTCCGGGTCGCACTCCCGTTTGAGGGCGGTCAGGCGCGCCAGCTTGACCGGGCCGTAGGCGGCGAGCGCCTGCACCCCCGGGTCGGAGCCGCGCTCGGCGGCCATAACATTCACGTCCTGGCCACCCGTGGCGAATGATTCCATGTCGGCGGCGAGCCCGCGAACGAACGCGATCCGGTCCGCGTCATCCGAGGCGTCGGGCCAGAAGCCGTAGATGTTCAACCAGAACCGCGCGGCCGCACTGTTGGTGACTGCGACCGACGCGTTTCGCTGTCCATTATTGGCAGGGCAGGACAGGCCCGCAAGGTCCTGCCACGGGCGGAGCGACTACCCTGACTTCGCGCGCTGGCTCGCTGCCGAGGGAATCGTGTCGCTGTCGTTGTCGCTGTCGTTGTCGCCGGACTCGCTCGTCTCCACCGGGCCGGAGTTGGCCGAGCCCTGACTCC
>JBDTAA010000033.1:0-7618 GCA_039924805.1 Cryobacterium sp. | reverse complement strand
TCGCGCTCGGCTCCGAGGCCATGCGAGACCTGGGCAACCTGTACACCGCGGCGATGCCGGCGTGGCTCGCCGCGGGGCTGCAGCACGCGCGGGCCGAGGGTCGGGATCTCGCCGATCAGGATTGGCTCGCCCTGGGCTACGGAAGCGGGGACGCCGCGGAGGCGCTGCCGATGCGGGTCGTTCGGGGCTGGCAGGAGGCCGCGGCCCTCATCAACGTCGATAGGGCGCTGGCCGATCCAATCGACCTCACGGAGGCGCAGTACATCTCCCTCCATGAGGGGCGCCTCCGCGAGATTGCGGCAGCGCCCGCCAGCGACGAATTCGTCATCGACCGCGTCGGCACGTCGACGGGGCCGGGCTTCTACGACGAGGGCATCGAGTACTACCGCTACGTTCCGGCGTCTTAGCGGCTCGAGCCCGCGGCCGTGCGGTGCGCCGTCAGTCGACGAGCTCGGTCTGCGTGCGGATGTAGTCCTTGTCAGAGGCCGTCAGATAGACCGGGCCGACGGGCGCCACCCCGTCGGCGAAGCCCACCATCTGGTCGAGCGCGCCCTGACTCAGGGCGGCATCCGGATCACGGAGGATCTCGTGCTTGAACTCAATGTCGATGTGCGGCCACCACCGCTCGATCGGGGGAATGGGCGAGGCGTTCATGTGGGCACTTTCCTGTCTGCGCGTGCACGCCCGTCTCGGTAGATATCGAGACAGTGCACTGTCATACTGCGCCGATCCGGGGCATCTCGCGACGGGCTGAACGAGGGAAACTGAGACTAATTCATCGTTCTCACAGGTTTGAAACATAGCGTGGTCGGCAATGCGCTTGGCTTCATGGAGATTCCCTCTCGCATCGACAGACACCGTCCCCGAATCGTAAACGAAGGATTTCGGCGCCAGACCCGGCCGGATCGCCTTTCTCGGCGCGACGATGTTCATCCCACTGACCCGCGCCAAGGCGCTCGCCGCGATCACGAGAGAGATGCATCCCCCATGCCTACATCCACGCCCCACTACTATGCCGCCCCGACCTTGGGCGCCTATGAGTAACGCCGCGAAGTACCCACTGCGCCGGAGCTTCTTCGCCGCCGCCGCGATGGTTCTCACCGCGCTGCTCACGGTCAGCGTCTCGCTGCCGGCCCGCGCCGTGAACGTCACCGCATCCGGACCGTTCGAGTCCACGGCCGTGGCCTCCACTGCCCCGGTGCAGAGCCTCTCGGTGAGCCCCGAAGCGACCGTCACCGTCGAGCGCGACGGCTTCACGTCGAAGGCCGCGCCGCCGAAGCCGAAGCCCAAGCCCAAGCCGGTTGTGCGTGCGGCAGCGGCGAGCGTCTCCGCGGGGCCCGCCGTGCGCTGGCCGTTCCCCGGCCGGGTACCGATTGCGGGCGGCTACGGCCCCCGCGTGCCGCCGTGCGGCGGTTGCTCCAGCTTCCACAAGGGAATGGACATGAACCCCGGCGTCGGTACTCCGGTGCACGCGATTGCCTCGGGCGTTGTGCGGTTCGCGACACCTTCCGGCAACAGCGGCCTTGGCGTGCACGTCATCATCGACCACCAAGTCGGCGGTCGGCTCGTCAGTAGCCTGTACGCCCACATGCAGCTCGGCAGTCTCGCCGTGAGCCAGGGGCAGACCGTAGCCGTCGGCCAGACCATCGGACGAGTCGGCAGCACCGGGCAGAGCACCGGCGCACACCTTCACTTCGAGATCCTCCTCGGCGGGGTCACCCCCACGGACCCGTACGCATGGCTGGTCGCGAGGGCCGGCCAGCCGTAGCCGCGCTCAGGCGGGCGTGACTCCACCTCGCGCATCGGCCTGGTCGGCCGGCGCGTCGGCCAGGCGCCTCGCCAGGTAGGGAGCGGTCCTGCTCGTCGGGTGTGACGCAACCGCCGCCGGCGTTCCGGCGGCGATGATGCGGCCACCGGCGTCGCCGCCGCCCGGGCCCAGGTCGATCACCCAGTCCGCGGCGGCGATGACGTCCATCTCGTGCTCGACGACGACGACGGTGTTGCCCGCGTCGACCAACCGGCCCAGCTGGGTCAGCAGCAGCTCGACATCCGCCGGGTGGAGCCCCGTCGTCGGCTCGTCCAGCAGATACAGGGTGTGCCCGCGGGAGGCCCGCTGCAGTTCCGTGGCGAGCTTGATGCGCTGCGCCTCGCCGCCGGACAGCTCCGTTGCCGGCTGGCCCAGACGGAGATAGCCGAGGCCGACCTCCTCGAGGGTGGCTAGGCTTCGGGCGGCGGATGCCACGTCGGCGAGGAATCCGACGGCGCTGCCGACCGTGAGGCCGAGCACGTCCGCGATGGTCTTGCCCCGGTAGGTGACCTCGAGCGTCTCCGCGTTGTAGCGCGAGCCGAGGCATGTGGGGCAGGGGGCGTAGCTTCCGGGCAGGAACAGCAGCCCGACGGCCACGAATCCCTCGCCCAGGCAGTTCTCGCAGCGTCCCCCGGCGACGTTGAACGAGAATCGCCCGGCGCCGAACCCTCGGGCCCGGGCCGAGTCGGTGGCCGCGAAGGTCGCCCGGACGGCGTCGAACAGGCCGGTGTAGGTGGCCAGATTTGAGCGTGGGGTGCGGCCAATGGGTTTCTGGTCGACCAGCACGAGACGGTCGAAGGCACCCTGCCCGCTCACCTCGTCGATGATCGGGCGGTCGCCGGCGGCGTCGCCGGTCTGGTCGCCGGCCGCCGCATCGGCGGCGTCCGTGTCCTCGGGGGCGCGGCGCAATCCGCGCCCGACGGCGTCGGCGATGACCTGGCTGACCAGGGTGGACTTGCCCGACCCGGACACACCGGTGACGGCGGTCAGCACACCGATCGGGAAGTCCGCGTCGAGGCCCCGCAGGTTGTGCCGAGTGATCCCGCGCAGGTTCAGCCAGCCCTGCGGCTCCCGGGGGTCCCTGCCCGCGGCAGTGGTGTGGGCCGGGAAGAGGAAGCGGCGGGTCACGGAGGCGGCCACATCGGCCAGCCCGGGAGCCGGGCCGCTGTAGAGCACCGCGCCGCCCCCGTCGCCCGCGCGGGGACCGACATCGACGACCCAGTCGGCCCGGCGCACCACATCCATGTTGTGCTCGACGACGAAGACGGAGTTGCCGGACGACTTGAGTTGTTCGAGAACGAGGAGCAGTGGCTCGGCGTCGGCCGGGTGCAGGCCGGCGGACGGTTCATCCAGCACATAGATGACACCGAACAGTCCGGAGCGCAGCTGGGTGGCGATGCGGAGTCGCTGCATCTCGCCCGGCGAGAGCGTGGGCGTGGCCCGGCCGAGGCTCAGGTAGCCGAGACCGAGTTCCACCAGCACCAGCACGCGGCCGAGCAGGTCCTGGGTCAGCGTCACGGCGACCTCGGTGGCCTCGCCGGACGAGGCCGTTGGGCTGGCCGCTGCGGCGTCGCGCAGCTGTGCGGTGGGCCGGATCACGTCGGCCAGCCCGGAGAGAGGCAGGGCGTTGAGCTCGGCGATCGTGCGGCCGGCGAAGGTGACCGCCAGCGCCTCCGGCTTGAGGCCGCTGCCGCCGCACAGTCGGCAGGGGCCGGTGTCGACGAACCGGAGCACGCGCTGGCGCATGGTCTGGCTCTTCGAGTCGGCCAGTGTGTGCATCACGTAGCTCTTCGCGCTCCAGAACTTGCCCTGGTAGGGCTTGGCGACCCTGTCCCGCTGCGGGGTGATCTGAACCACGGGCTGTTCCTCGGTGAACAGGATCCAGTCCCGTGCCTCCCGGGACAGGTCGCGCCACGCCGCATCCACGTCGTAGCCGAGTTCGATCAGGATGTCCCGCAGGTTCTTGCCCTGCCAGGCTCCCGGCCAGGCCGCGATGGCGCCGTCCCGGATGCTCAGCGACGAATCCGGCACCAGCGACGACTCGGTGACGGTGTGCGCGCTTCCCAGGCCGTGGCACTCCGGGCAGGCACCCATCGCCGTATTGGGTGAGAAGGAGTCGGACTCGAGGCGCGCCGTGGCATCCGGTGGATACGTGCCCGCGCGGGAGTAGAGCATCCGCAGTGAGTTGGACAGGGTGGTCAGCGTGCCAACGGTGGACCGCGAACTCGGCGTTCCGCGGCGCTGCTGCAGCGCCACGGCCGGCGGCAGCCCGGTGATCTCGTCGACGTGCGGGGTGTGCCCCTGCTGGATGAGCCGGCGGGCATAGGGGGCGACCGATTCGAAGAAGCGGCGCTGGGCCTCGGCGAAGATGGTCCCGAAGGCCAGCGACGACTTGCCCGAGCCGGAAACGCCGGTGAAGGCGACGATGGCATCGCGGGGAACGTCGACGTCGACGTTTCGGAGATTGTTCTCCCGGGCGCCGCGGACCCGCACGAACCCGCCGTCCTGGCGCGGGTTGCCCGTCATTGTTCCGGCTGGTTCGGCTGCGGTGATGGGTGAAGACATCAAGCGACTATAGCCGGGCGCCCTGCCCGGCTTCGGGGTCCGACGCGCACTCAGAGCCGGGCGAGCCTGTCGATGTCTTCCAGGAAATCGGCGGCTACCTGCGCCGACACCGTCGTTCGGGTGGCGTCGATGGCCGACAAATAGTGCTCCGTGCTCGGGCCCTCCGGCGGGGACTCGCTGCCGCCGAAGAGCGCCTGCTCGAGGGCATCCTGGGAGGCCCGGCGGGCGGCGTACTCAATGTCGGCCGGCGAGAAGCCGTCGCTCGCGGCCACCAGGACGGCACGGTCGATGGTCTTGGCGACAATCGCGGGGAGATAGCGCTCCCAGATTGCCTGGCGGGCGGCTTCGTCGGGCAGTCCGATCGGGATGACGTAGTCGAACCGGCCGTGCCGCAGGAAGGCCGAATCGAGGGCGCGGATGAAGTTCGTGGCGCAGACGAGGAGCCGGCCGGGCTGGTCCCGGAAGGCCGGGATGATCTTGAGCAGCTCGTTGGTCACGCCCTGCAGCGCCGAGGGCGGCTCGCCGCCGCGCTGCGCCGCGATCTCCTCGACCTCGTCGATGAAGACGACCGCGTGTTCCAGCTCGGAGATCTTCAGGAACGTCTCCCTGAGCGCCCCGGCCAGCCCCTTCGGGTCTGCGGCGAGCCGCGATGGGAACACCTCGACGAACGGCCACTCGAGCCGGGAGGCGATCGCCTTCGCGAAGGTCGTCTTGCCGGTGCCAGGCGGGCCGAAGAGCACGACGGCCTTGGGCGGGACGACGCCGAACTGCTCGGCCATGTCCGGCTTGGCCAGGGGCATCACGAGGCGTCGCTCGAGCAGCTCCTTCTCCCGGGCCATCCCGCCGACGCCTTCCCAGAGGTCACGCGGCAGGATGCGGCCGCCCAGCTCGCTGAGCGCCTTCAGCTCCTCCCGCTGCACGGGGATGTGGCGCTCAAAGTAGCGGAGGTTCTTCTTGACCTCGAACCCCCGATTGAGGAAGGCGTCGACGCGGCTGGGCGACTCGGGCATGAGTGCAGACAACTTTGTCAGGCCGTGCGGAGCCATCCGTCGTTCGAGGGCGCCCAGCAGGGCGCTTCCGATGCCCTGGCTCTGCCACGGCTCGGCGGTGGCCAGGAACACGATCCAGCCCTGGGCGTGCGCTGCGCGCCCGACCGCCGCGCCGACGACCTCGTCACCGTGTACCGCGACGACCGCGTGGTCCTTCTGACACGACGCCAGCACCTCGGAGAGCCCGTACACCGGCTCGGTTCTGGTGGCCTTGATCTCTTCCCAGAGGTTGAGGATGCCGTCGAGGTCGTCCGCGTGAAAGTCCCGGATTCGCCAGCCCGTCATCGGTGCTCCCTTGCCTAGATGAACACTACCCTAACGTTAGAGTAGTGTGTTAGGAAGTGACGTGAAGGGGGTGCGGGATGACGAGAAACACGGCGCCGGACGCGCCCGCGGGCTCGGTATCGATGACCATGCACATCGGCGAACTCGCCGAAAAGACAGGGCTGTCGCTGCGCACCATCCGTCACTACGACGACATTGGCCTGCTCAAGGCCTCCGGTCGCACGCACGGCGGCTTTCGGTTGTACTCCCAGGACGACCTCTCGCGGCTGACCCTCATCCGTCGGATGAAGCCCCTCGGTTTCACCCTCGACGAGATGATCGAGCTGCTCCGGGTGATCGGTATCCTGCAGATCGGCGAAGAAGGCTCTGACACGGCCGAGGTGCGCCTGGAACTGGAAGAATTCGTCGGCCAGGCCGTCGCTCGGCGGGAGAAGCTGCAGGAGCAGCTTCACATGGCCGACGAGTTCCTCGAACTACTGCGTCACCAATAACCACCACCTCCGACCCCACGCGTGAACGCGCCGGCCGGGTCGCCCAACAACATGCACGACGGATCGTCTGCTTCCGCAGGCACCGACTATCGAGACCCGCTAGGACGCGCGGTCTCACGTCTGAGAAATGAGCTCCATGAGTAACCACGAACTCGACCTGTCCACCCCGCCGCCCCTGCCCAAGCGCGGCCTCCGCGTTATCGCGCTCGGGGGTCTGGGTGAGATCGGTCGCAACATGACCGTGTTCGAACACAAGGGCAAGCTCCTCATCGTCGACTGCGGCGTGCTCTTCCCCGAGGAGAACCAGCCGGGCATCAACGTGATCCTGCCCGACTTCTCCGCCATCCGGGACCGCCTCCAGGACATCGAAGCCATCGTGCTCACCCACGGGCACGAAGACCACATCGGCGGAGTGCCGTACCTGCTGCGCGAGCGGTCCGACATCCCCGTCATCGGCTCTGAGCTCACCCTCGCCTTCCTCAGCGCAAAGCTGCAGGAACACCGCATCACGCCGCGCCTCGTGCAGGTCGAAGAGGGCCAGCGCCGCAACGCCGGGCCGTTTGACCTCGAATTCCTGGCCGTGAACCACTCCATCCCCGACGGGCTGGCCATCGCCATCCGCACCGAAGCCGGCCTCGTGCTGCACACCGGCGACTTCAAGATGGACCAGTTCCCGCTCGACAAGCGCCTGACCGACCTTCCCGGCTTCGCCCGTCTCGGTGAAGAGGGTGTCGACCTGTTCCTCACCGACTCGACCAACGCCGAGGTTCCCGGATTCACGGTGACCGAGGAAGAGATCCGACCGGCCATCGACGCGGTGTTCCGCACCGCCCCCCGACGGATCATCGTCTCCAGCTTCGCCAGCCACGTGCACCGCATCCAGCAGGTCATCGACGCCGCCGTGCGCCACAACCGCAAGGTCGCCTTCGTGGGCCGCTCGATGGTGCGCAACATGGGCATCGCCGGCGACCTGGGCTTCCTCAACATCCCCAAGGGCCTCATCGTTGACATGAAGGCGCTCGAACGGATGAAGGACGACAAGGTCGTGCTCATCTGCACCGGCTCGCAGGGCGAACCGATGGCCGCGCTGTCGCGGATGGCCAACCGGGAACACCAGATCAAGATCGGCGAGGGCGACACCGTGCTCCTGGCCAGCTCCCTGATCCCCGGAAACGAGAACTCGATCTACCGGGTGATCAACGGCCTCACCCGCTGGGGTGCCAACGTCGTGCACAAGGGCAACGCCCGGGTCCACGTCTCCGGCCACGCAAGTGCAGGCGAGCTCGTCTACTGCTACAACCTCGTCAAGCCGAAGAACGTCATGCCGATCCACGGTGAATGGCGCCACCTCAAGGCGAACGCCGACCTGGCCGTGCGCACCGGCATCCCGGAGGAGCAGGTCCTGATCGTCGAGGACGGCG
>JBDTAA010000032.1:0-10087 GCA_039924805.1 Cryobacterium sp. | reverse complement strand
CCGGGTCTGGGGGTGGGGTGTGGGGGTGGAAATCACTATCTAACCCTCTGATGAGACGTATGGCGAGGCCCTTTCGTCACGCTGCGAAGGTAAGCATCACAGGACTTTGGCAGGAAAAGATGAGGTTTTGTACAGAAACCACGCGCATAGTAGCCGCTTCGCTTGCGCCGCCTACCGAGAGCGCGAGCCCGATGTTAGCGAGCCCGGCGCGCCCGAACGCCCGGACTTGCGTCTGGAAGTTATGCACCAGTCAGAATCACGCCCCACATCAGCCGTCGACTCGACGGGAAGCGCACCTGAGAAACTCCCGACACAGGACATGCTCCGCCCCCGACGGCGGCGGTTACCCAGGGCACTGATGATCGCTGCCGCTTTCGTCTCGAGCGGCGCCCTGGTCTCCGGCCTCGTAGCGGGAGGCAGCTTCGTCGTCGACTCCGCGCTCGCGACGGAGGATCGCGTCAAGTCCACCAGGGACCTTGCCGAAAGCACCGGGCTGGAACGTGCTCAGCTCACCGCGTACGACGGGATCGCCGTGGTGCAGGCCCGCTCGGCGGCAACGACCGTGCTGCTGCGAGCGAACGAGGTGCTCGCATCCACAGGGCACAAGGTTGATGCCTCCTCCCTCGCCGCAGTGGCCGTTTCCCTGGCCCAGTACGACGACCTCCCCGCGGGCCGGACTCGTGCGCTGACCGCCTCAGCGAGGGCGGAGATCACTTCGGTCATGGCGGCGGTAGCCGTGGTCGACCGAGCCGCGGCGAAGCTTGCCGCCCTCAAGGCCGCTGCTGCGAAGGCTGCCGCCGCGAAGGCCGCGGCGGCGAAGGCGGCTGCCGCCAAAGCGGCCGCCGTCAAGGCCGCTGCCGCTGCCAAGGCTGCCGCTGTCAAGGCCGCTGCTGCGAAGGCTGCCGCGGTCAAGGCCGCTGCCGACAGGAAGGCTGCGGCCAAGGCGGCTGCGATCAAGGCGGCCGCGGCCAGGGCTTCCGCCGCCAAGGCGGCATCGTCGTCGTCGGCCAATACGCCGGCCGGCGCACGGGCAACGGCCCGAGGAATGGCCGCTTCGCGCTACGGCTGGGGGAGTGGCCAATTCGCCTGCCTCAGCCAGCTCTGGCAGAAGGAGTCGGGCTGGAACTACCGGGCGTACAACGCCAGCAGCGGTGCGACCGGGATCCCGCAGGCGCTGCCTGGCAGCAAGATGGCGTCGGCCGGGAGTAACTGGAGTACCAGCGCGTCCACGCAGATCTCCTGGGGCCTCGGATACATCAAGAGCCGCTACGGAACCCCGTGCTCGGCCTGGGCGCACTCGCAGGCGGTGAACTGGTACTAGCCGAGGAACTCCACCAGTACCTGCGCGAGCACGGCGGCGTCGACATTGTGGTCCTGGCCCTCGATCGTCACGTGGCGGGCATCCGGTATCGCCTGCGCAACCGCGGATGCCGCGATGCCCGCCCACGACGGACTATCGCCGCCGTGCAGGATCAGGGTGGGCACGGTTATCCGCCGGAATCGATCGGTGGGAACCGTGCCATCCCCGACGATGGCCAAGTCGTAGGGGAGCGTGCGGGCGACGGCGAGCATGCCGGGCCACCAGGGCAGCTGCTTGATGCCCTCGATCGTGTTCGGGTCGGCGCCCGTGCCCTCGAGAAAGAGCACGGCGGCGCGCTCGAGATCACCCGCATTGACAGCACCCTCAACGTTCTCGGACCAACGCTCGAGCGAGGCGCTCCCCGGCTCCTCGGCGGTGTAGGGCGGCTCGTACGCGGCGACCCTCGCGATGGGCAGACCACTCGAGGCGGCCTCGAGGGCGAGCGCGGCCCCGGATGAGTGCCCGTAAATCATCGCGGATCCGCCCGCGGCCTCGATGAGCGCGGCGAGATCCTCGAGCTCGCGGTCTGGAGCGTACGGCTTCGTCTCGGTGCTGTCGCCCCGGCCACGCCGATCGTAGGCGTAGACGCGGTAGCTCTTCTCGAGCACGGCGGCGAGTGGGCCGGCCGACCCTCGCGTGTTGAAGGCGCCGCCGACCAGGATCAACGCAGGACCGCTGCCCGTCGTGTCGTATGCGATGCTGCTTCCGTCGGCTGACGTCACGTGGCCGGTCATCGGTGACTCCTCATCGTTCGAGTGTTGCCTGGAGCCAGCTTCCCCCCTAACGTCCCCGAAGCGCAACAGCGATGGCGCCAGCCCTTTGCGGGGCGTTTGGACCGCGGGTATTCTCGCCCTCGCTGCAGTCGGAACCGCCGGGGTGGCATCCGGCACAGCCCACGAACGAAGGGTCGATCTGATGCCCAAGAAAACGGGCACCCGCACGTATGGAAAGCTGCGCGGCGGCATGCCGTTTCTCAGCTTCGGCACCGGGGAGCCGCTGGTCTTCCTCCCGGGGCTGACCCCGCACCACGAACCTCCGGTTGGCACCGAGCGCATGTTGCACGCGGCCCAGGTGGAGACGTTCGCCGACCGGCGCCGAGTCTGGTGGATCAATCGACGGCCCGGCCTCGCGCCGGATGCAACGATGGCCGACCTGGCCGGGGACTACGCCGAAGCGCTGCGCGGCAGATTCGGGGAGCCCGTGGACATCGTTGGTTTCTCGACCGGGGGAAGCATCGCGCTGCAGCTGGCGGCGGACCACCCCAGCGTCGTGAAGCGGCTCATCATCGTCGCGGCCGCCTACCGGCTCGGCCCCGTGGGCGCGGCCGCTCAGCGTCGCGTTGCGCGGGAGGTGCAGGCCGGGCGGCCGAGGGAGGCGGGCGCCGAAATCGTGCGGACACTCGGAGGAGGAGTTCGGGCGCAACGGGTGCTCGGCGCGGCAGGCTGGCTGATGGGCAAGTCCATCTACGGCAAGGCATCCGCGGACATGATCGCCACGATAAACGCCGAGGACGACTTCAACCTCCGCACGAGGCTCGGCGAGATTTCCGCCCCCACCCTGGTCGTTGCGGGGGAGAAGGACCCGCTTTTCAGCGAGGATCTCTGCGCGGAGACCGCCGCATTGGTCCCCACCGGCCGCTTCCTTCTCTACAACGGGAAGGGGCACCTCGAAACGCTGATGAACGCCGGCCTCGCGGCCGACGTATTCGGCTTCCTCGACGCGCAGGATGTCTACCGCGGAGACAGCGCGACGGGCTGACTCGCCTCCCGCTGAATCCGCGGGAATCGCGTCAGAGCACCGGATCCATCGAGTTGAGGTGGCAGGCGTCGTTCCACATCGACAGCACGTGGTTGTCGCGTTCCCAGCCCAGCGTTGACACGGTCGCGGTGCCCAGGCTCAGGCTCTTGCCGGCCGCTGCGGGCAGCCCCATCCACCGGGCCGCCATGATGCGCAGGAAGTGCCCGTGGGCGAAGACGGCGACCGGCCCCTGCGCCGCGAGGCAGAGTTCGATGGCCCTGTCGGCCCGCGCGCCCACCTCGTTCACGGATTCTCCGGCCTCGATGGGGTCGGTCCACACAGACCAGCCGGGAATATCGCGACGGATGTCGTCGGTCGTGCGCCCCTCGTACACCCCATAGTCCCACTCGAGAATGTCGTCGCTCGGAATGCCGTGCCCTCGGAATCCCGCCCGTTCCATGGTCTCCCACGCGCGCATCAGCGGGCTCGACAGCACGAGGGGAAACGCCTCGCCCGCGAGCATCTCGCCGAGGGCATCCGCCTGTTGCCGGCCGAGGTCGGTCAGGGGAATGTCGGTACGGCCGGTGTGCTGGCCGGTGATGCTCCACTGGGTCTGCCCGTGCCGGATCAAGGAGATGTTGTTCCTGAACATGCGACGAGTCTATGCAGTGACGGCAACCCGACGATCTGGAGCCCGCCCGGACCCGGCCCCAACGGGGGGTGCTGATCGCCCAAACTGGGGGCGTCCGCGGGGGTGATAGGCGCGCGCCGGTCCGCTAGAAAAGTAGTGGTGCCCACGGTCCCGCACCTCGAAAGGCCGGTCCCGATGCGCCACAGATCTCGCCTCCTCGTTGGCGCGCTCCTCAGTACGATCGGTCTCCTCGGTGCGACGCTCACACCGGCCTCGGCGTTTGGCCAGACCGTCGGTGCTTCCGTCGTTGATTCCGAGACCAGGGTGCTGGTCGAAGGCACAATTCTCGTGCTCGCCGGCGTCGATGGGGTCGACACCGCTGTGACCGCTGCTCCGCTCGACGACGAGGTGCGACTGGTCACCCCGGCCGGTGATTCCGTCGTGCTCACCGGCTCGCTCACCGAGAACGTCTCGACGGGCAGCACATTCACGGGGACCGTGGCGGTCCCCACCCATGCCCTGGAGCAGGTCAACGAGGTCGTCGAGCATGCCCTGGGCCAGGCCGCGCCCGCCCTGGCCGCCAACACCGTCACCGCCGAGTCCCCGGTGGGCAGCGAGATCCTCTCGGCCAGTGCGAGGCTCGACACGTCCCTGGCCGTTGTCGCGGCGACGATCACAACCGAAGCCAGTGAGGTCGGTCAAACCCAGACGGCGCACACCCTCGACGTGGCCGTCGTGACCCTGCCGAGCGCTCCGAGCGAAGGCGTCATGTCCGACACCGCCATTGACACCATGACGACGACCCTCAGCTCCTACTGGGCGTCCCAGTCGGCCGGTCAGGCGGCGAGCGTGTCCAGGCCCGCCCCGGTGCGGCGCTTCGTATCGGGCAACGCCTGCAGTCCGACGGCGATCTGGGACGAGGCGGCCGCGCTGTTCGGGCATGACTCCGACTGGTATTGGGCGGCGCATTCGCCCGCCGAGCACCTGGTCGTCATCGCTCCGAAAGCGTGCGGCGCCGGTTCTGGACTCGGTAGCGTCGGCTCGTCGGTAGACGCCGGGGGTCTCGTGTGGGTCGGCTATTTCAATGTTCTGGCGACCTCCACTGTGGCGCACGAACTCGGGCACAACCTGGGCCTCCAGCACTCCAACGCGAGCGAGTGCCCCGATAACACCGCCGAGGGCGCCACATGCGCCGATAAGGAGTACGAGGACTTCTACGACATCATGGGCGGGGGCCTGTACTACCAGGACCAGTCCGGTGTGGCCAGGTCGAACACGCAATTGATGGCCCTGAACGTCACGCAAAGGAGTCGGCTCCGCGCGCTCTCGGACACAGACCTGCCCCCGGTCACCCTGGCGGCCGGAGTCTCCTCGAGCCAGACAGGGTTCGCACTCCAGCCGGCCTCAGCGACATCGGGCCTCCGCGGGCTCGAAATCACCGACCCTCGCACCGGCCAGGTCTACTTCGTGGAATACCGCTCCGGGACGGGGATGGATTCCGGCTCGCTCTACGCGTCGGGACTCGACTCGAAACTCGGCGTTGGCGTTCGCGTCCTGCAGCTGCGCAACGACGGGACCTCGGCAGTCCTGACGAGGCCGAACGCGCAGGATCAGAACCTGCGTGCCCTGTTCATGACGGCAACACAGTCGTTCACGTCGGCATCCGGCGGTCTGAGAGTCACGGTCACGGGAACCGGCTCGACCGCGGCCGTCACGGTGAACCTGCTCGCCCCGTTGAGCGTGCTGGCGCCGCCGCCGGTGCCGACCGTGTCGGGCACGACGACAGTCGGCTCCACGCTCACCGCGAACCCGGGCACCTGGGGCCCCGGCACGGTGGCGCTCGCCTACCAGTGGTTCCGCTCCGGTGTGGCGATTGCCGGCGCCACGTCGACGGCGTACAAGCCGGTCGCGGCCGACCTGGGCCAGACGATCAAGGTTCGGGTGACCGGGTCCAGGCCCGGGTACAGGAGCGCGTCGACGTACTCGGCATCCACGACGGCCGTGGCCAACGGCACGCTGGCCACAAGCACACCGACGATCAGCGGCACCACGAAGGTCGGCTACACGCTCACGGCCAATCCGGGTGCGTGGGGCCCAGAGCCCGTCACCCTGACCTACCGGTGGTACCGATCCGGCGCTGCCATCTCCGGCGCGACGGCGCAGGCCTACCGGTTGGTCGCCGCCGACCGGGGCAAGGCGATGAGCCTTCGGGTGGTCGCGGCCAAGGGCGGCTACACGAGCACGTCGAAGTTCTCGGCGGCCACCTCGGCCGTCGCCACCGGCACGCTGGTGCCTCGCACACCGACGATCACCGGCACCAAGCGGGTGGGTTACACGCTGACCGCCAACCCGGGCAGCTGGGGTCCTGGCGGGGTCACCCTGACCTACCGATGGTCAAGGTCGGGTGTTCCCATCGCCGGTTCGAACGGGAAGACCTACAAACTGGTTTCCGCCGACCGGTACGACAGGATCACGGTGCGCGTGACCGGCGTCAAGGCCGGCTATGCCTCGGCTGCCCGGTACTCGGCATCCACGACGAAGGTCGGATAGCAGGCGCCACGACGAGGCGCGGCTCTCGACGGGCTCGATCGCCGGCGTCGTGATCCACGCGGGGATCAGGCGAGCGGCCAGACGATCAGGGTCTGCCAGGTTGCCGGTTCGGCGCCACTGTCCGGCCCCGTGAGGTATTCCTCCCACACGTCCTCGGCCATGTCGAGCTGCTGCTCGGCCACCCATTGCCTCAGCTCGCCGTACGTGGTGCCGAGATCGTCGTACGACCCGGTGTGGATGGTTTGGATCGCGGGGCCGCCGGGGAGCGTTACGACGACGGCATCCGTCGTGCCCGTGACAGGCTGGGACGCCGGGAAACCGGCTGTGACGTCGGCCGTCTCACCTGGCTTGCCGTGATAGATCGCCAGCGCGGGCCCAGCCGGGTGGGCGCCCTGCGTGCCCAGCTCGGCGGCGGATGTTGTGAACGCTCGGCCGAAAAAGTCGGTCATGTCGGTCATCGGAACCACTCCGTGCACGCCCAGGATGGTGCGCGGCTCGAGCTCTACTCGTTCGGCTTTCATGGTTACTCCCTCACTGATTAGAACGCTCAAGAGAACGGGCGCCGGCTTCGATCGCGGCCGATTTGCGAGGCGATCTCACGTTCGGTCCCCGCTGACGGCCCAACGTAACGTAACGTTGAAAGGTGGGGTGGGGGTGCCACGCAATTATTGCGCCACGCTACGAAAGGTTTTCGCTTGAACGACGAATGTATCCACGGGCTTGAGGGCAACCTCTGCGACCAATGCTTCCCCAAGACTGCGCCGGTGGCCAGCACATCGGTCTCGACCGTTTCCCGAAGCACGGCGACCTCCGGCGTCGCGAAGCGCGCGAGCCGCGCGCGGGAGGCATCCGCCCCCACGGCGCTGCGGAGCCCCAGGGCAGAGCCGGCCAGGTCCGCCAGGGCGACGAAGGCCGCGGCAGCCGCCGCCGTCACCAAGGCAGCCCCCAAGAAGGCCGGCGCGGACGTCGGTGAACAGCGGATCTACCACGTCACCCACATCAACAACCTGGCCGGAGTCCTCAGCAGCGGAGCCATCCTTGCCGACGCGAGCAAGGCCTGGGAAAGCCGACCGATCGTCGACATCTCGTCCGCCGAGACCCGCGAATCACGCCGCGCCGTGCTCGTCGCGGGCCAGGGCAGCCTCAGCGTCGCGAAGTACGTTCCCTTTTTTCTCTCGCCCGACGCCAGCGTCTGGGATAGCATCCGCGCCCTCCGTGACGACCCGCGCCTGGCGCTGGAGGCCCACGGCTCCGCGCCCTTCGATTTCGTCATCCTCGTGAGCACGGTCAAGAAGGCGCTCAGCGCCCAGACTGCCGACGCCGTATCCGCCGACGCCGTATCCGCCGACGCCGAATCGACCGACGCCGAGGCGACGGATGCCGCTCCCGACGCGGCCTCCGTGGTCGCCACCGACGGGGATGCCACCGGCGCGCTGACGCGCTTCGGCGCGACCCGTGATGATGCCGAACGCCTGCTGCGGAAGCTGCGCGCGGACGCGGAGTCGCCGGCGATCCTCGAGGCCGAGTTCCTCGTGCAGGAATCGTTCCCGTTCGAGCTGGTGACGCTGATTGGCGTTGCGAACGACAAGGTGCGCGACGTGGTCAAGCCCATCCTCGCGGCGTCGGCGCACCGTCCGAAGGTCGCCGTGTATCCGCCCTGGTTCCAGCCGGCGGAAGAGTCCGCCGGCTAGTTCGCGGAGCGGTGCGCGGAGTAGGTCGCGCGGTAGTTCGCGCGGCAGTTCTCGTGCCTCGCCCCGCCGTTGCGGCCCGCTATCTGGTCAGCAGCGCGGCGCGTTCCGGATGCTTTTCGAACCACTCGCTCACGTACCAGCAGCTCGACACAATGCGGTAATCGGTCGTTTTCTCGATGTCGTCCACCGCGAACTTGACGATCTCCGCGGCGTAGCCGTGACCGCGATGCGGGGGCTGCGTGTACGTGCGAGTGAGGGCGATCGCGTCGCCGTTGATGACGTAGTCCACGATGCACGCCAACTCCCCGTCGACGCGGAGAGCGTAGCGACGGTCATTCGGCTCGTGCGCGAGTTCAGGGGCCATGTATCCAGCGTACCCACCAGCGCCCGCGATGTGGGGCGACGATGAATGGCGACTCGCGCGGCGCGGGTTGCACCTCCCGCGCAACTCGAGGGGGGCGCTGGCACACGCCCGGCGCGCGGGCGGGAATGTCGGACCCTGCCGATACGCTCGACACGGAGCTGCCGGAAGGGGCGACATGTACCTGCTGAACGGAGACGTGGTCACCAGCGCGAGCGACCTGACCACGGCATCGAAGTGCGAGTTCGGCTTCCTGCGCGCGCTGGACGCGAAGCTCGGGCGCGTCGACGCGGTGCCGCAGAAGGCCGACGCGATGCTCGAGCGCACGGGCCGGCTCGGCGACGACCACGAGCTCCGCGTGCTCGAGGGATACCGTGCCACGTTCGGCACGAGAGTCGTCGAGATCGAGCGCCCCGATCTGTTCCGCGACGGCGCCCTGGCGGCCGCCGTCTCGGCCACCGAAGCCGCCTTCCGCGGCGGGGCCGACATCGTCTTCCAGGCGACGTTCTTCCGCGACAACTTCCTCGGCTTCGCCGACTTCATCGTGCGGCAGCCGGACGGGCGGTACCTGGTCCAGGACACGAAGCTCGCCCGCACCGCCCGCGTCACCGCGTTGCTCCAGCTCGCCGCCTACGCCGATCAGCTCGCGTCGCTCGGGTTCGACCCGGCGGATACCGTGCAGCTGCTCCTCGGCGACGGGACGGTGAGCGAGCACAGGCTGAGCGACATCCTTCCCGTCTTCCACCAGCGCCGTGCCCGGCTGCTGCGGATCATCGAGGAGCGCCTGGCGGATACCGCCGCCGTCGCGTGGGGTGATGCCCGATACGCGGTCTGCGGCCGCTGCGCCACCTGCGAGAACGAGGTGCTGGTGTCGCGCGACGTTCTGCTCGTCGCGGGGATGCGCGTGACGCAGCGGGCGAGGCTCGCGGAGGCCGGGATCACGACGATCGACGCGCTCGCGGCATCCGGTGGCGAGCCGGGTGAGCCCGAAGAGGGCGGTGTCAGCGACGCCTTCGGCGTGCGGGCGCTGGGCAGGACGAGCGAGGTCCCGGGCATCGCCGACACCACGCTGGCCGCGTTGCGCGCCCAGGCGCGCCTGCAGGTGAGCGCCGTCACTGATGCTCCGCCGCCGGTGGAGGTGCACAATCCCGCGGCGTTGGCCGTGTTGCCCGAGCCGAACCCTGGCGACATTTTCTTCGACTTCGAGGGCGACCCGCTGTATACGGAGGGCGCGGGCGACAGCTGGGGTCTCGACTACTTGTTCGGCCTCGTCGAGCCCGACGAAACCTTCCGCGCGTTCTGGGCGCACAGCTGGGCCGAGGAACGCGTGGCCCTGCGCGCCTTCCTCGACTATCTCGGCGCCCGCCGCGCCGAATTCCCGGGCATGCACGTCTACCACTACGCCCCCTACGAGCGCACGCACCTGCTCAGCATCGCCGCCCGACACGGCGTCGGGGAGGACGAGATCGACCAGCTGCTGCGCGACAACGTGCTTGTTGACCTGTATCCCGTCGTGAAGAAGGCGATGCGGGTGGGGTC
The DNA here is from genome assembly GCA_039924805.1 of Cryobacterium sp. Taxonomy (GTDB): domain Bacteria; phylum Actinomycetota; class Actinomycetes; order Actinomycetales; family Microbacteriaceae; genus Cryobacterium. The sequence goes on along the minus strand of JBDTAA010000032.1, from coordinate 218 downwards.
GCGTTCCTACTCGATCAAGAAGCTCGAGCCGCTCTACATGGGTACCGAAATCCGTGACGTGGAGGGCGTCACGAACGCCGCCGATTCGATTACCGAGTACGTCGCCGCGCGGGAGGAGCACGTCACCGGCGATGCGGCCGCGGGGCAACGGATGCTCGACTCCATCGCGGACTACAACCGCTATGACTGCGTGTCAACGCTTCGACTGAGTGACTGGC
>JBDTAA010000031.1:0-11241 GCA_039924805.1 Cryobacterium sp. | reverse complement strand
CGACGAGCGGCTCGAACAGCGAACGGATGACGAGGCCCGCACTGGCGAAGAGGCTCCGGATGGCAGCTTCACCACGCAGCAGCACGGCGATTGTCAGGGCGGCTGCGACGGCGTGGGCAAACCACATGGTTCCCCCGTGGCCAGCGTTGTGGACCGATGCGCTTGCCTGCACGCCAAGAACAACGGAGACCGCCTGGTGGTGAGGCGCCGTCGGCGCCGCGGAGAGCCCGCCGCCGGCCCCGCCCATCGCGAAGAGCCCGTGGAAGATCAGCTGGCTGGCCAGCACGGAGAAGCTCACTCGCCAGAGCGAGAGCCTGCTCCCGGCCAGGCCGATGCACAGGATGCCGCCAAAGGCGAGGGAGAGCACAACGGCGAGGGATCCTGGCGCAGAGCCGCCGCCGAGTGTGTGGGATAGCGCCGCCACAAACACGGAGAATCCGGCAACGCCCCAGCCGCGTGCGAAGCGCGCCCAGCGTGTCGTCATGGTGTCTCCTCGCGAGGTTGTCACCTGAAGTTTATCGCGTGCATCCGCTGGCTAGGCTGACGCGTATGCTCGCCGCTGTTTATGGCCTCACCGGGGCCCTCATCTATGGAGCCGCCGACTTCCTCGGCGGACTCGCCGCACGGCGCATCCGCGCCATCCTGGTGACGGCGGTCGCGGCGATCAGCGGCCTCGTCGCGCTGCTCGTCGCCTTTCCGATTATCGGCGGCGCCTGGTCGGCCGAAGCCGTGATGTGGGGCGCGCTGTCGGGCGTCAGCGGCGCGATCGCCATTTCGCTGCTCTACGCCTGCCTCGCGGTCGGGCCGATGAGCATCCTCTCGCCGCTGACGGCCGTGGTGTCGGCGGTCGTGCCGGCGACGGTCGGCCTGCTCGGCGGCGACCGGCTGGCTCAGATCGGATACTGGGGGTTGGGACTCGCCCTGGTCGCGGTCGTGCTGGTGGGGTTCGTTCCGGAGCGAGGGGCCGTGCGGCCCAGCCTCACCGGCGTGACGATGGCCGTGGGCTCCGGGGTCATGATCGGCACGTTCATCATCCTGATGGATCTGACGCCGACGGACAGCGGGCTGGTTCCACTCATCATGAATCGGACGGTCAACGGCGGGATCATGCTCACCGCGACCGGCATCGTAGCCCTCGCAGCGTGGCGGAAACGGCGGGTTGAGCGGGTTGCGGCTCTCCCCCGGTCAGCGGCCGGTGCGGCGAACCTGCGGATGGGACTCGCCCTGGCGACGGCGTGCGGACTGGTCGACGTGATCGCCAATTTTCTGCTGCTGCTGGGCATCCGTGCGGGCGACCTCAGTGTGATAAGCGTGCTCACCGCCATGTATCCGACCGGCACGATCCTGCTCGCCGCCGTCGTGCTCGGGGAACGGATTGCTCCGGTTCAGTGGGTTGGCCTGGCGTTGGCACTGGCCTCGGCCGGGATGCTCTCGGTCGCGTAGCCGCCGGCATCGTTCGGTCCTCCGCCACAAACCCGAATTGTGACGGAGGAACGAACGGATATCCCCGGTCCGCATGCGGACCCGGGATACAAGGATGTTATTTCGCGCGTTCGGGCGAAGAGCGGAGCAACACGCCGGGACATTTCGGCCGCACGGGCGCCGATACCGGGGCGATTCAGGCGAGGCCGGTGAAGCTGGGCCTGCGTTTCTGCTGGAAAGCGGCGAAGCCCTCCCTGTAGTCGGCCGTCGCGCACAGTGCCGCCTGGGCAGCGTTCTCGGCCGAGACGCCGTGCCAGAGCCCCAGCCGCTCGTCGCGGAGCGCACGCACGAGTTCCTTGCTGGCGAGAAACGCCAGTGTGGCGCCGGAGGCAGCCCGCGTCGCGGCGTCCACGGTCCTGGCCTGGACCTCGTCGGCGGGGAAAACCTGGCTGAAGAGTCCGGAGTTGACGGCCTCTGCGCCGGTCATCAGGCGTCCGGTGTAGATGAGGTCGAGTGTCTTGTGCGCACCGAGCCGTTCGAAGAACAGGGCGTGCCCGCCCGAGTCGAGCGTGGCTCCGAGATTCGCGAATGGCGAGCCGATCTTCGCCGTATCGGCGACGTAGACGACGTCCGTGGCGATCAGCAGGCCGAGGCCCACGCCGAGGCATGCCCCGTGGGCGATCGCGAAGGTGGGCGCGGGGAACGCGCTCATTCGCTGCAGGAGCGGCGTGACAAGTCCCCCCAGGAAACCCATCACGTCGTCGGTCGCCGGGTCGACACCGGAGATGTCACGGCCGGCGCAGAACGCCCGACCCTCACCGCGCAACACGAGGGCCCGCACCCCCGCCGACTCAGCGCTCTCGTACGCGGCCTCGAGCTCGGCCAGTGCCGCGCCGTCCAGCGCGTTGAGCTTGTCGGGCGCGTTCAGCACCACCTGGGCAACGTCGTCCTGGATGGTCAGGTCGATCACGGCATCCGCCTTACTGCGCCTTCGCGCTACACGTCGTAGTCGACGACGACCTTGTCGGTGGTCGGGTGTGACTGGCAGGTGAGCACGTAGCCGCGTGCCAACTCCTCGGGTTCGAGGGCGTAGTTCTCTGTCATGGTGACGTCGCCGCTGACCAGCTTGGCCCGGCAGGTGCCGCAGACCCCGCCGGCACAGGCGAACGGCACATCGGGACGTACGCGGAGGGCCGCATTCAGGATGCTCTCGTTCGCGTTGACCGGCGTCGTGACGGAGGCGCTCTCCCCGTCGAGCGTGAACTCGATTTCGTAGGTCTTGTCTCCGGCCGCCACGATCACCGGGCGCCCGGTGTCGCCGCCTGCGGCCGCCGGCTCCCCGGTGGTGAAGAGCTCGAACCGCACGTGGGCCGGCTCGACATCGACGCTCTCGAGCGTGTCGCGGCACAACTGCACGAGCTCGAACGGGCCGCAGAGGAACCATTCGTCGACGGAGGCCGGCCGGATGATCGAGTCGAGCATCAGCCGCAGCTTCTCCTCGTCGATCCGCCCGGAGAGCAGTGCGGAGGATCGCTGCTGGCGAGACAGCACGTGGTGCAGGGCCAGCCTGGCCGGGTACCTGTCCTTGAGGTCGGCGAGTTCGTCGAGGAACATCACGTCGAGGGCGGTGCGGTTCGTGTAGACGAGGGTGAAGCGGGAGGTGGCAGAACGCCCCAGCACCGTGTGGGCGAGCGACATCAGCGGCGTGATACCCGACCCGGCCGCGATGCCGACGATGTGCTTGCCGTCGAGTTCGTGCAGCGCGGTCGTGAACGTGCCCTGCGGGCTCATCACGTCGAGGCGCTGGCCGGCCTTCAGCTCGCTGTTAGCCCAGGTGGAGAAGGCGCCGCCGAGGTCGCGTTTGATGGCCACGCTCACCGAGCCTGATGTGGGGGGCCGGCAGATCGAGTAGCTGCGACGCAGTTCGTGTCCGTCGACGGTGGCCCGCAGCGCGAGGTGCTGGCCGGGCACGTAGTCGAATTCGCCCTGCAGATTCTCGGGGACCTCGAACGTCACCTCGACGCTGTCGGCCGTCAGCGGACGGACCTCGGCGACCGAGAGCGTATGGAATCGTGCGCGGTGCTTCGTTGCACCGGCGCGCGGGGCGCCGAGATTCGTTGCTGCCATGGTCTAGAGCACCTTGAAGTAGTCGAACGGCTCGAGGCAGTCGCGGCACTCGTAGAGCGCCTTGCACGATGTCGAACCGAAGCGGGCGAGTTCCCGCGTGTGGAGTGAGGAACAGCGGGGGCACTTCACGGCCAGCTGCAGCCGAATGGGGCCGGAGGGTCGTGCGGCGGAAAGACCGGTCGGGGCAGCGATTCCGTACTCCCGCAGCTTCGCTTTGCCCTGCTCGCTCATCCAGTCCGTGGTCCAGGCCGGGGCGAGCACCAGATCGACCGACACGTCGGCGTAGCCGGTTGCGTGCAGGGCGGACGTGACGTCGTCGCGCATGGCCTCGAGCGCCGGGCAGCCGCTGTAGGTGGGGGTGATCGTGACGGAGACCCGGCCGTCGTCTCCGACGGAGACCGATCGGAGCACTCCGAGGTCTTCTATTGTCAGCACGGGGATCTCCGGGTCGACCACCGTTGCCGCAATGTCCCAGGCACGCTGCGATTCCGCGTCGCCAGGACGCGGCCGGGCGATCTGCTCGGTCACCATGACGCACCCGGGTGCGCCCTGGCCAGCACCTGCATCTCCGCGAGGATGAAACCCAGGTTCTCCGTGTGCTGGCCGCGGCGCCCGCCGCCGGAGGAGATGAAGCCGCGCGGCACCTCGAGTTCCGCCTCGGTGAGCACGGGGATGACGGCGTCGTCGAACGCCTGGCGGAGCGCGGACGGCCGCACGGCGACACCCTCGAGCCGGTCGATGAGCGGCTCGTCGACGAACAGCTCATCCACGTAGGGCCACACGTCACCAAGCGCCGTGACCATACGCCGACGGGATTCCTCGGTGCCGAGCGCCAGCCGCAGCACCCACTGCACGGCGTGGTCGCGGTGGTAGTCGACCTCCTTGACCGACTTGGCGGCTATCGCGGCGAGGGTGGCGTCGCCGGATGACTGCAGCCGCGTGTACAGCTCGAACAGGTAATGCGCGGCGATGAACTGGCGCGCGATCGTGTGCCCGAAGTCGCCGTTGGGCTGTTCGAACAGGTGAGCGGAGCGAAACTGGGGTTCGTCACGCCAGTAGGCGAGGTCGTCTTCGCTGCGGCCGGATTCGGCCCCCGCGTAGTGCAGCAGCGAACGGGCGTGCCCGAGCAGGTCGAGGCCGATGTTGCCAAGGGCGACGTCTTCCTCGAGTTCCGGGGCGCGGGAGATCCACCAGCCAAGCTGTTGGGCGATGATCAGGGCGTCGTCGCCGAGCCACAGGGCGTACTCGGCCACGTCGTGGGACGCGACGGATCCGCCCTCGACGAGTTCGGCGGAGAGCACGACATTGTCGACGGCGACGTGCCCGTGTCCGTCTTCGGTGGTTGCGGACTCCGGCCGGCTCGAGTCGGTCACAGGTGTTTCACCCCATCGCTCTTGGAATAGTAGCTGGCGTGCCGGTAGTTCTTGCCGGCAGGCGATTCGAAGAAGGCGCCCTTGGCGTCGGGGTCGCTGGTGGTGATGGCGTCGGCCGGCACCACCCAGACCGAAACGCCCTCGCCGCGGCGGGTGTAGAGGTCCCGGGCATTGCGCACCGCGAGGGTGGCGTCCGGCGCGTGCAGGGAGCCGACGTGGGTGTGGCTGATTCCGCGGCTCGCACGCACGAAGACCTCCCAGAGGGGCCAGATTTCCTTCTCGGAGGTTCCTGGGGCGCTCATCATGCCACCGCCTTCGACGCAACGGCCTGCTTGCGGGCGTACGCGACCGCGGCTTCCCGCACCCACGCGCCGTCCTCGTGGGCTTCGCGGCGGCGCTGCAGGCGACGGGCATTGGCCGGGCCGCGCCCTGCGAGCACCTCGTGGAATTCGGTCCAGTCGATCTCACCCATGTCGTAGGCGCCGTTTTCTTCGTTCCAGCGCAGGTCGGGATCCGGCAGCGTCACGCCGAGCACCTCGGCCTGCGGCACGCACATGCCGACGAAGCGCTGGCGCAGGTCGTCATTGGAGAACCGCTTGATGTTCCAGGCCATGGACTGCGCCGAGTTGGGCGAGTCGTCGTCGGGCGGGCCGAACATCTGCAGCGCCGGCCAGTACCAGCGGTTGACGGCGTCCTGGGCCATCTCCCGCTGCGCGGGGGTGCCGTTCATCAGCTCGAGCAGGATCTCGAAGCCCTGGCGCTGGTGGAAGGACTCCTCCTTGCAGATGCGCACCATGGCACGACCGTACGGTCCGTACGAGGCCCGGCACAGCGGCACCTGGTTGCAGATGGCCGCGCCGTCGACGAGCCAGCCGATGGCACCCATGTCGGCCCAGGTCGGGCTCGGGTAGTTAAAGATGGAGGAGTAGCGGGCCTTGCCGGCGATGAGGGCATCCGTCATCTCGTCACGGGTGGTGCCGAGCGTCTGCGCCGCGGAGTAGAGGTAGAGGCCGTGGCCGGCCTCGTCCTGCACCTTGGCCATGAGAATGGCCTTGCGCTTGAGGCTGGGCGCGCGGGTGATCCAGTTCGCCTCCGGCTGCATGCCGATGATCTCGGAGTTGGCGTGCTGGGAGATCTGCCGCACCAGGGTCTTGCGGTACGCCTCCGGCATCCAGTCGCGGGGTTCGATTCGCGAGTCGGCCGCAATCAACTCATTGAACTGTCGCTCATCCGGGGAAACCTCCGGGGAGGCTTCCTTCGCGAGCGCGACATACTCTGCTGGGGTGGTCTTCATCGACTCCTGGTCTCTCCCGGTTCGGCCATCTTTACCAACCGATCGTTCAGTTAGTATATAGTTCCACCAACGGCTCGGCAACCGTCCGCCCGGGTCACGGTCACTCAACGAGGAGAACCAGATAGATGGATGCGTCAGCCACCGGCAGCCTGACCATGATGGAGCGGGACCGGGCATCCGCCGCCCTCGGAATGGTTGTTCAGCGCAATGAACCGGGCCTCGCCGTCGTCTCCATGCTCGTTCGCGAAGACATGCTCAACGGCTTCGATGTCACCCACGGCGGAATCGTCTTCGCGCTCGCGGACACGGCCTTCGCCATCTCCTGCAACGACAGCCACCACGTAACCCTCGCGGCCGGCGCCGACATCACCTTCTTGAAGCCAACAACGAGCGGGCAGACGCTCACCGCGACCGCGATGCTCCGCACGAAGAGCGGCCGATCGGGCATCTACGACGTGAGCGTCACCGACGACCACAACGTGCCTGTGGCCGAATTCCGCGGCCGCAGCCGCACCACCAATTTGCCAGTGCCCGACCGAGCACGCAGCTAACCCACGCACCGGAGGCACAATGTCAACGCTGACCAAGACCCGCTTGCACGCACCGTCCCAGGAGGAGCTCGATCCGGAAGAGCGCATGTCGCGCGATGAGATCCAGGCGTTGCAGCTCCGTCGCCTGCAGCACACCGTGCGGCACGCCTACGCCAACGTTGCGCTCTACACGCGCAAGTTCGACGAGGCCGGAGTTCACCCCGACGACATCCGCACCCTCGACGATGTGCAGAGGCTTCCGTTCACCACCAAGGAGGACCTGCGCCTGTCCTACCCGTTCGGCATGTTCGCGGTACCGATGACCCAGGTGGCGCGAATCCACACATCGTCGGGGACCACGGGCCTGCCGACGGTTGTCGGCTACACGAAGAACGACCTGCGCATGTGGGCCGGCCTCGTCGCCCGGAGCCTTCGCGCCTCCGGCGTGCGGCCGGGCATGAAGGTGCACAACGCATACGGCTACGGCCTGTTCACGGGCGGTCTCGGCGCCCATGCCGGCATCGAGGCGCTCGGCGCCGTCGCGATCCCGATGTCGGGTGGGCAGACCGACAAGCAGGTGCAGATGATCCGAGACTTCGAGCCGGATGTCATCCTGAGCACCCCCAGCTACCTGCTCACCATCACGGACGCCATGGTCGCGGCGGGCATGGACCCGCGCCTCTCCAGCCTCAAGGCGGGGGTGCTCGGCGCCGAGCCGTGGACGAACCAGATGCGGCGCGAGCTCGAGGACCGGCTGGATTTCGACGCCCTCGACATTTACGGCCTGAGCGAGGTCATGGGACCCGGCGTCGGTAACGAGTGCATCGAGTCGAAGGACGGCCCGCATATCTGGGAGGACAATTTCCTGCCCGAAATCATCAATGGCGACACGGGGCACACGCTCGAGGACGGCGAAACGGGCGAACTGGTGTTCACCTCGCTGACGAAGGAGGCGTTCCCGGTGATCCGATACCGGACGCGCGACCTCACCCGGCTGCTGCCCGGCAGCGCCCGGGCCGGCATGCGCCGGATGGAGAAGGTCACCGGCCGCAATGACGACATGATCATCCTGCGCGGCGTCAACCTCTTCCCGACCCAGATCGAGGAGATCGTGCTCGGAATCGACCACCTCTCCCCCCACTTCATCCTGGAGCTGACCCGGCCAGCTCGAATGGACGAGCTGACGGTGCGCATCGAACGAGACGAGAACTCGGATGCCTCCACCTCCGACCGGGCCTGCGCCACCCTGATCGAGCGGATCAAGAATCAGATCGGTTCCAGCGTCAAGGTGCTCATTGTGGAGCCCGGCTCGCTCGAGCGCAGCACGGGCAAACACAAGCGTGTCTACGATCTGCGGTAGCCGGCGACAGGCACATGAGAGACTGATCCGCGATGTCTGACCTTCCAATAAGCAAGCGGGGCCGCCCCGGCTACGACCAGCGCGCCATCCTCGAGATCGCGGTCGACGCCTTTATCGAATTCGGTTACGACGCCACCTCAATGGGCGTGCTCGCCGCCCGCCTCTCCCTCTCGAAGTCGGCGATATACCACCACTTCGCGTCGAAGGAGGAGGTGCTCGAGCTCGCCCTGAATGAGGCGCTCGACGGGCTCGAGGGCGTGCTGCTGGACAACGAATCACAGACCGGCCGCGCCATCGACCGGCTCGCCCATGTGCTCCGCGGGGCAGTGCAGGTGTTGGCCGCCAGGCTGCCGTTCGTCACGCTCCTGCTGCGCGTGCGCGGCAATACCGTCGTCGAGCGAGCCGCCCTTGAGCGGCGCCGCGCCTTCGACCGTGCCGTCTCCGCGCTCGTCGTCGAGGCGCGCGACGAGGGGTCGCTGCGCAGCGACATCGACCCGCGCATCGTCACCCGGCTCCTGTTCGGCATGGTCAATTCGATCGTGGAGTGGTACCGCCCGGAGGGACCCGAAGACCCCAGCCACCTGGCGGAGGACGTTCTGGCCGTCGCCCTGGACGGGCTTCGCACGCCAACCGAGAACCGTGTCGAGGACCTGATCGTCTAGTCGAGCGCGAACGGCTCCTCCCCGAGCGGGCGCCCGGAGGGAATCCGGGATCGCGGACGATGGTCCGCGCAACTGCCTGTCGCCCCCCTAAGTGGGTGCACAGAATGGTCGTTCTGCATCCCTCGATCGAATAATCTGAGACTCGATCCACGAGCATGAGGGCAGCATGACCACCATAAGCGGGGAACAAGCGACCACTCCGCACCCCGTGCGACCCGGCCCGACGGACACCCCTGGTTCCCGAAACGAGGAGGGCGCGGCATCCGGTCGCCGACGTCGGTACGTCAGCGTTCGGTCAAAGTTCATCGTTTCCGTTGCCTTCGCGCTCTTCTGGACGAGCGCAGCCATGTGGCTCTCGCAGCCCTGGATCACCGAGCTGTCCGGTGTCGTGGGCAAGCCGCTCGCCTGGGTGATGATCGCCCTGGTGGCCTACCTTCCGGGATTCATCGTGGCCCTGATGACGATGTCCCTGCTGCTGGACCGGCAGCCGCTGCTGCCCGCCACCAATCCGACGTCGGCGCTGACGATTATCGTCGCCGCTCGTAACGCGGAAGCGGGCATCGCGGAGACGATGAGGTGCATCGCCCGGAGCGAGTACGCCGGCGAGGTCACCGTCATCCTCGCCGACAACGGCTCGATCGACGCCACCGCCCGGGTCGCCCGGCGGGCAGCCCTGGCGGCGGATCTGAACCTGACGGTCATCTCCGAAGCCCGTCCGGGCAAATCGCATGCCCTCAATACTGCACTCGAGCAGGTGACCACCCCGTACGTCATCACGGTCGACGCGGATACCCTTCTGCACGCCGAGGGTCTTCGCCGGTTGATCGCCCGACTCGAGTCGGCGCCGGCGGCAACCGTGGCCGTGGCCGGTTCGGTACTCGTGCGCAACTCCCGCGCGAACCTGCTCACTCGAATGCAGGAATGGGACTACTACCTGGGCATCACCGCGGTGAAACGGATGCAGGGCCTCTACCAGACGACCCTCGTTGCGCAGGGCGCCTTCTCCGTCTACCGAACCGAGGCGGTGAGGGAGATCGGCGGCTGGCCCGACGCTATCGGCGAGGACATCGTCGTGACGTGGAAGCTGCTCGAGAGGGGCGGCATCGTGATTTTCGAGCCGACGGCCGTGGCGTTCACGGATGCGCCGGCGAAGGTCACCCACTTCATGCGTCAGCGCTCCCGGTGGGCCCGTGGCATGCTCGAAGGACTGCGTGCTGTGCCGCCGTGGCGCCAGCGGCGCAAGCTGGCCGGGCTGATCACAGGCATGGACTACCTGATCCCCCTGCTCGATATCGGCTATGCACTCATCTGGCTGCCGGGCCTGGTCATTTTCGTTTTTTTCGGGATCACGGCGATCGTCTCGACCTGGTCCCTCACCGTTATCCCGATCACCCTGATCATCTACGGCGGCCTGCGTATATTTCAGCGCCGGCATGTCTTTGGCCCTCTCGGTCTGGACGTCAGGCGGAACGCGACCGGCTATATCTTCTTCCTGCTCGGCTACCAGGTGTTGTGTTCCACCGCCTCACTGGTGGGCTACGCCCAGTTCGCCGCGGGGACCGCACGTCGCTGGAAGTAGCGATCGCGGCCGGCGTCCGGCGCTGTGGCTTGGATAGGCTGGTCCTCGGCGCGAATTAGCCCTGCGGCAAAATGGGCCTGAATGGAGTTCACAGTGGACGGCAACTGGAAGATCGTGCTGGGCGAGCTCGACGTGAAGATGGGTGTGACCATCATCGAGGAGTCCCCGGAACGGGTCGTGGCCACAATGCCCGTCGAGGGCAACCGCCAGTCGTTCGGGCTGCTGCACGGCGGCGCGTCCGTCGCCTTTGCCGAGGCGCTCGGCTCCTGGGCGGCCGTGATCCACGCCGGTCCCGGACGCTCGGCAGTGGGCCTCGACATCAACGCCACGCACCACCTCGGTGCCAGGTCGGGCATCATCACCGGGGTGGCCACGGCCATCCGGCTGGGCCGCACAATCGCCTGCCATGAGATCGTCATCAGCGATGACCAGGGCCGTCGGCTGTGCACGGCCCGCATCACCAACCTGATCATCGACAAACCGACCCCGGCCTAGTCCGGCGCTGCCGGGCACACCGGCGTTAAAGAGATCAGGGGCATCCCCCCAATGGCGGATGCCCCTGATCGGTCAGTGGGTGCTAGATGCTCGCGAGCTCCCTGACCGCCGAGTCGCCCGGCGCGGCGGAGTCGAAGCTGGCTTCGATCTCGGCGCGGCCCAGCAGCTCGTCCATGCGGCGGCGACGCTGCTTCGGGATGAGCGTCACAACCGTGCCGTTCTTGCCCGCGCGGCCGGTACGACCGGCGCGGTGCAGGTAGGTCTTGTACTCGTCGGGAGCGTCGGCCTGGATGACCAGGTCGATGTCGTCCACGTGGATGCCGCGGGCTGCGACATCCGTTGCCACCAGCACGTTCACGCGACCGCTGGTCAGCATGGCCAGGTTGCGGGTACGGCGGG